>CANGRN010000040.1 GCA_947455695.1 Alphaproteobacteria bacterium | reverse complement strand
GGATCCCAGCGGCGGCGTGGTGGTAACCGGCAGTTCCACCGCCGACCTCACCACCACTTCGGTCGCCGACGGCAACAACGATTCCTTCGTTGCGAAGTATGACAAGAATGGCAACCAGACCTGGATCCGGCAGATCCAGACCCTGGCCACCAACCAGTCCAACTCCGTCAGCGTGGACGCCAGCGGAAATATCATCATCGGCGGCAGCGTTTCGGGCGGCGTGATCGGCGCGGGCCAGACCGCGCTGGGCAAGGGCGATGCCTTCCTCGCCAAGTTCGATTCCAAGGGCAAGCTGCTGGCCGAAACCCAGTTCGGCACCAGCGGCAGCGACAGCGTCGCGGCCACTGCCACCGGCGGCGATGGCAGCCTATATGTCGCCAGCACCCAGAACGGCCACGCCATTCTCGCCAAGTATGCGGGCGGTGACATAACGGCGGCCCCGACCTGGACCCAGGACCTGGGTGACCTGGCGGCGGGCGGCAGCATCGGCGGCCTGACCGTGTCGGGGAGCAAGGTCTATGTCTCCGGCGCCACCAGTAACCAGAACCTGACGGGCGGCGGCGCCAGCATCGCCGCGGCAGCGAGCAGCGGCATCGACGCGTTTGTTTTCAGCGCCACCGACAATGGCACCAGCGCCACGGCCAACACCGTCACCTATATCGGCACCTCCGGCACCGATACGGCCGGCGACGTGACGGTGGCCAATGACGGCACCATCTATGTCACCGGTTCGACCACCGGCACCTTCGCCGGCGCGCAACGCAGCGTTCAGAACGTCAACAATGCCTTCGCCACGGCGCTGAACAGCAACGGCACGGTCAAGTGGACCAAGCAGTTCGGCGGCGCCGACGGCGTCTCCACCGGTGCGGGCCTAGCCATCGATACCCAGGGCTCGAGCGTGCTGGACGCGCTGGGCCTGCCGCGGGGCACCATCACACTGAACCAGTCGGTGGACCTGACCACCCAGACCACTGTGCGGGCCGGCGATACCTTCCAGATTGAAATCCAGGGCACCGCGGCGCGCACCACCACCATCACCATCGACCAGGGCGAAACCTTCGATTCGCTGGTGACCAAGATCAACGCCCAGCTGGGCAGCATCGGCAAGGCCAGCGTGAATTACACCGGCGGCGGCGAAACATTTAAGCTGCAGGTCAATGCCGGCAACACCATCAACCTGAAGGCCGGGCCCAAGGATTTTGACGCCCTGGCGCGCCTGGGCATTCCGGCCGGCGTGCTGACCGCGCCCGCCAAGGGCGCCACCGCCGCCACCACCACACAGAAGGGCGTGATCCCGACTTTCGGTTTGGGCCTGACCGGCGGCGTCGGCGGCCCGCTGAATATCTCATCCAAGACCGGCGCCGATCTGGCGCGGTCCAACCTGTTGCAGGTCCTGTCCAGCCTGCAGATCACCTACCAGACCACCAACAAGCCGCCGGCGCCGCCCGCACCCGTTGGCAACAACAGCGGCAAGGCCAGCGCGTATCAGGCGACGCAGTTGGGTAACTACAATCTGGCGCTGGCGCTCTTAGGCTAACCAGGGCGCGGTTATTGGCCTGGCTTTTCTTGGCGAGCGAAGTGAGCTTGGGAAAGCTGGCTCCGCTTCGAGCCCGCATAGCGGGCGAGGGCGGTAGCGTCGTTGCGGTGACGCCTATTTAAACGATCTTGTTGAAAACCATGGCGCCGGACGATTGCGGCGCATAGCCGGGGCGCGGGCCATAGGTGCGCATCGGCGCGTTGGTGCGCTCCACTTCGGCGGCGATGGCGCGGACCATGCCTTCGCTGGCATTCTTGACCCGGGCGATCATGCGGGCGTGCATCTGCAGGACCTCGCGGAATTTGGCGGTGATGGCGATGAAACGCTGGCGCAGCGGGCCCGGGGCGCTCTGGGCGATGCGCGGGTCGAAGCCCTGCGCCTCGCGGCCATAGACGGCGGTCAGCTTCTGGATTTCCGGGTCGTTGGTGCTGAGCTCGGCGGTGCGGCCTTCCTTCAGCACAGCGATGTCGCCTTCCAGGGCGGCGATCAGCCGCTCGGCCAGTGCGATCAACCGTTCGATGCGCGGGGTATCGCTCAGGGTCTCGCTGCTCATGGTGCGGCCACCTGATCGGCCGGGACCTGCACCTGCTGGTGCTTGAGCAATTCGGCCTTCATCGCGGCCGCCAGGCCGAAGCCGCCGCGCTGCTGCAGGCTCTTGCCATATTCGTTGACCATCAGGGAGCGGAACATTTCCTCGCCTTGGCCGCCGCCGGTGATGCCGTCGCTCTTGATGCCGGAAAACATGCTGCCCAGGAACTGCGAGATGAAGACGCTCTCATATTCCTTGGAGGCGGCATCCGCCTTGGCGGCATCGGCCGTGGGCCGGGGCGCCGCCGCCAGGGGCGAAGGCTGGGCCATCATCAGGCTGGTGGATGCTGCGGCGTCCATTAGCCGATCACCTGGATGTCGGCCTGCAACGCGCCGGCGGCCTTGATGGCCTGCAAGATGGAGATGATGTCGCGCGGACCCACGCCCAGCGCGTTCAGGCCGTCGACCAGATGCTGCAGCGACACGCCATCCGACATCACGGTCATCTTGTTGCCCTTGCTGTCGTCGATCTGGATGTTGGTACGCGGCACGACCTGGGTGGTGCCGGTCTGGGAGAAGGGCGAAGGCTGGCTGACCTGCGGGGTCTCGGTGACCTTGATGGTCAGGTTGCCCTGGGCGATGGCCACGGTGGAGATGCGCACATCGGCACCCATCACGATCACGCCGCTGTTTTCATCGATGATGACCTTGGCGCCCTGGTCGGGATCCACTTTCACCTGCTCGATGTCGGTGAGCAGCGCCATGACGCCGCCCGGATAATTGTCCGGCACCGCCAGTTCGACATTGGACGGATCGGTGGCCTTGGCCGAACCGCCGCCCAGATAGGCGTTGACCGCCTTGGCGATGCGGCTGGCGGTGGTCAGGTCGGGATTGTGCAGCGACAGTTTCAGGTTCGACAGGCTGGCCAGCTTGAAGCCGGTGTCCTTTTCCACGATGGCGCCGTTGGCGATGCGGCCGGCGGTGGGCACGCCGCGGGTGACACTCTCGGCCGCGCCCTGGGCGGCAAAGCCGCCGACAGCGACGGGACCCTGGGCCAGGGCATAGATCTGGCCGTCGGCACCGAACAGGGTGGTGACCAGCAGGGTGCCGCCCTGCAAATTCTTGGCGTCGCCCATCGCCGACACCGACACATCGATGCGCGAACCGGGGGCGGCGAAAGCGGGAAGGCTGGCGGTCACCATCACGGCGGCGACGTTCTTGGTCTGCATGACCTGGCCGCGGGTGTTGGTGCCCAGGCGTTCCAGCATGGTCTGGATGCTCTGCTGGGTGAAAGGCGCGTTCTTGAGGCTGTCGCCGGTGCCGTTCAGGCCGACCACCAGGCCATAGCCGACCAGCATGTTGTCGCGGATGCCCTGCACCTCGACCAGGTCCTTGACCCGGGAGAACGCAAAAGCGGGGGAGGCCGCGATGGCGGCTCCCACGATCAGGGCGGCGAGACGAAGGTAATAAGGTGCGCGCATATCCGGCTTCTGCCTTTGTGGTACGCGCATGTCTTTGCCAGTTTCGTGCCGGACGGGTCACAAAAATATACCATTTAAATCAATGGCTTGAACGGTGTTCGAAATGGCCGGTCCGGCCGGCGGCAAGTCTTGCCGGGTCTAGGCTGCCGCCGGGGCGTGATCGGTGCCCTTGGTGCTGATCATCAGGGCCAGGAAGGCGGCGGCGACCGCCACGAAGCCGGCGATGACAAACGAGTCCAGATAAGACCCGGTGGCGGTGCGCGAGGCGCCGGCGAAGAAGGCGGCGCTGGCGGCCCCGATCTGGTGGCTGGCTGAAATCCAGCCGAACAGGATAGGCGCCTTCCGGGTGCCGAACACCTTGTTGGCGATGGCCAGGGTCGGCGGCACGGTGGCGATCCAATCCAGGCCATAGAACACCGCGAACAGCGACAGGCCATAGAAAGTGAAATTGGCGAAGGGCAGGTAGATCAGCGACAGCCCGCGCAGCCCGTAATAGGCGAACAGCAGCTTGCGCGGATCGATGCGGTCGGTCAGCCAGCCCGACGCGGTGGTGCCGACCAGGTCGAACAGGCCCATGATGGCCAGCAGTCCGCCCGCCGCCACCGCTTCCATGCCGTGATCGTGGCACAGCGCGATCATGTGCGTGCCCACGAGCCCATTGGTGGTGAAGCCGCAGACAAAGAAAGTGATGGCCAGGAGCCAGAAGGGCTTCGACTTCACGCCTTCGCCCAATGCGCCGAACGCGGCTTTCAGGGGATTCTTGCGCTCCCGGATTTCAGGCGGGTGATCGGGATCGGCGCCGAACGGCACCTGTCCGACATCGGCGGGCCATTCCGGCAGCAGGAAAAAGACCACCGGAATCAGCAGCGCCATGGCGATAGCAACGCAGATCACCACCGGCTGCCAGCCATGATCTTGGGCGATGGCCGACAGGATGGGAATGAAAACCAGAGTGCCGGTGGAGGTGGAGGCGGCAAACAATCCCATCACCAATCCGCGATTTTTGACAAACCAGCGATTGACGATGGTGGCCGACAGCACATTGGTGATGCAGCCCGAACCGATGCCCGAAAACAGGCCCCAGGTCAGAACCAGTTGCCAGCTTTGGGTCATGAACAGGCTGGCAGTGGAAGACAGCCCCATCATCGCCAGCGCCGCGATCATGGTGGCGCGGATGCCGAAGCGCTGCATGGCGGCGGCGGCGAATGGTCCGGTCAGGCCGAACAGGAAGATGCCGCAGGCCGCGGCAAAGCTGATGGTCTGGCGCGACCAGCCAAAGGCCTGTTCCCAGGGCACCATCAGCACGCCGGGGGTCGAGCGCAGCCCGGCAGCCGCCAGTAGCGCCACGAAGATGATGGCGACCACGGCCAGGGCGTAATGCCGCCCAAGGAAGCTGCGCTGCATGCCCTCTTTATAAGTCAAAATGGGCGGTGCGCCATGCGGCGATGCGCATGGCCAGCTTGCTCTTGAGGCGGGTAAAGCCCTATTTTCCGGCTTGTTATCGATCCCCACCTTCCGGACCATACGGCCGCATGTCCGATTCTGTGCTTCCCCCCATCCCCACCTTTGTCGTCTGGGATGACGCCTTCACGCCGGCCGAGCTCGCCAGTCTCACCGCCTTTGGCGATGGGCTGACGGCAGAGACCGCGACCTTGAAAACCGGCAATCCCGAAGACGCCATCCGCAAGGAGATCCGCATCACCCGGACCGCCTGGATTGCGCCTTCGCCGCAAAGCCAGTGGATCTATGACCGCGTCCAGCGCGTCGCCCGCGCGCTGAATGACCGGTCCTATCAGTTCGACCTGCGCGGCTTTTCCGAGAATCTGCAATACACCATCTATAACGGCACCGAAGGCGGCCATTATGACTGGCATGTCGATCACGGCCCGCTGAAGGTGCAGCGCAAGCTCTCCATTTCGGTGCAGCTCAGCGACCCATCCGATTACGAAGGCTGCAACCTGGAATTCCATGCCGGCAACAAGATTGAAACCGCGCCGCGGACCCTTGGCGCTGTCGTCGCCTTTCCTTCCTATGTCCTGCACCGCGTCACGCCCTGCACCAGGGGCACCCGCAAGGCGCTGGTGGCCTGGACAACCGGGCCCAAGCTGCGATGAGCGAACTCAAGACGAGGCCTGTCGTAATCGGCGAACATAAAGTGGCGGTATGGAAGGATGCTTTCACGCCGGCCGAGCTGGACAGGATCATTGCCATCGGCGACGGCCTGTCGCCGATGCGCGCCCAGCTGGATTATGGCAAGGACGCTGCCGAACATCACCGCATCACCCGTGTCGCCTGGATCAACCGTGATGCCGACAGCGATTGGCTTTTCGCCAGGCTGGAAGAGGTGGCGCTTCGCCTGAACAACGAAGTGTTCCACTACGAGCTATATGGGCTGGAGAAAGGCCTGCAATACACCATCTATGAAGGCGCCGAAGGCGGCCATTACAACTGGCATGTCGACATGGGCGTCCATAATCCGGAGCCGCGCAAGATTTCGCTCAGCCTGCAGCTGTCCGATCCGGCCGATTATGAAGGCGGCCGCCTGGTGATCGAGGCCGGCGACGGCGCCTATCCGGCGGAAACCGCCCGTGGAACCATTATCGCCTTCCCCTCCTATGTCCTGCACCGGGTGTCGCCCACCGAATCGGGCGTGCGCAAGTCGCTGGTAACCTGGGTGGCAGGCCCGGAATTCCGCTAAGCCGATAGACAGGGCGGCTGCGGCTTCCTATTTTCGCTCAACGCTTTGTTTTCAGGATCCTTCATGCCCACCACGCTGCTTTGCATTCTGGATGGCTGGGGCTGGCGGCCCGATCCTGCGCCCGACAATGCCATCACCGCAGCCATCACCCCCAACTACACCCGTCTTCTGGCGGAATGCCCGCATGCGCTGCTGGCGACCTCGGGAAATGCGGTGGGATTGCCCAAGGGGCAGATGGGCAATTCCGAAGTGGGCCACATGAATATCGGCGCCGGGCGGGTGGTGGCCCAGGACCTGCCGCGCATCGATGTCGCCATCGAGGATGGATCGCTGGCGCGCCGCCCGGTTCTGCTCGCGCTGATCGACAAGGCCAAAAGCGCAAAGCGCGCGGTGCACATCATGGGTTTGATGTCACCCGGCGGTGTGCATTCCCACCAGGATCATATCGCCGCGCTGGTGAAGATCGTCAGCGCCGCCGGCGCGCCGGTGTTCGTGCATGCCTTCCTGGATGGCCGCGATACCCCGCCCAGGAGTGCGCGGGATTTTGTCGCCAAATTTCTGGGCGACATCCAGGGACTGGCCGGTGTGCGCCTCGCCACCTTATCCGGGCGCTATTATGCCATGGACCGCGACAAGCGCTGGGACCGGGTGCAACAATGCCATGACGTGATCGTGGATGCGTCGGGCCGCCGTTTCGACGACGCGGAAGCGGCGATTCAAACCTCTTACGACGCGGATATCACTGACGAGTTTCTGGTGCCCTGTGTGCTGGGCGATTATGCCGGGGTTGAGGATGGCGATGTTTTGCTGTTCGCCAATTTCCGCGCCGACCGGGCGCGGGAAATTTCTGCGGCCTTGCTGGACGAAGGTTTTTCCGGCTTCACGCGAAGCCGCGTGGCGCATTTCGGCGCCGCCGCAGGTCTGACCGAATATTCCGAGGCCCTCAAGCCGCTGATGGGCGCGGTGTTCCCGCCCGAAGATGTGCGCGAGACCCTGGGCGAGGTGATTGCACGCCATCACATGAAGCAGCTGCGCATCGCCGAGACCGAGAAATACGCCCATGTCACGTTCTTCCTGAATGGCGGGCGCGAGGATGTGTTCGAGGGCGAGGATCGCATCCTGGTGCCCAGCCCCAAGGTTGCAACCTACGACCACAAGCCGGAGATGAGCGCCTATCAGGTGACGGACAAGCTGGAAGCGGCGATTGTATCGGGCGCGTATGACCTGATCGTCTGCAACTATGCCAATCCGGACATGGTGGGCCATACCGGCATCATGAGCGCCGCGATCAAGGCGGTGGACACGATCGACGAATGTCTGGGGCGCCTGCGCATTGCGCTGGAGAAGGTTGGTGGCCGGATGCTACTGACCGCCGACCACGGCAATATCGAGATGATGGCAGATCCGCACACCCATGAACCTTATACGGCGCACACCACCCTGGATGTGCCGATTTTGGTGTTCGGTGCGCCGCCGGGCAGCCGGCTTGAGAATGGCCGGCTGGCCGATGTCGCGCCCACGGTGCTGGACATGATGGGTCTGGCGCAGCCTGCGCTGATGACCGGTCATTCCTTGCTGGTGCGCGGCGGGTGAGGCGCGCGCTTTTCCTGTCGCTGCTGATTGCGGCCTCGCCGGTGATGTCCAAGGCTGCGAAGCCTGCAAAAAAATATCCGCGCGTCGATGTCGTCAGGCCCATGCCCAGGCCTGCACCCGTTGCCGCCGCGCCCGAACCGGTG
>CANGRN010000039.1 GCA_947455695.1 Alphaproteobacteria bacterium | reverse complement strand
GATCACCCCGTCCAGCGGCGCGATCAGGCGCATATGGCCATAGGCGATGGCGGCGGCGCGCAATTGTGCTTCGGCCGCCAGCACATCGGGATTGTGGGCGATATCGGTGCCTTCGATGCTGGCATTGGACTGTTCCAGCCCACCTTGCGCGGCGCTCACCGCCGCCTGCGCGGCCGCAACCGCATCGCGGGCATGTGCCAGTTCCTCGCCCGACACCGACTGGGTGGCGAACGCCTTCTGGCGGCGCTGGTAATCATCCTGCGCCTGGAACAGGGCAACGCGCGCCTGGTTGAGCTGCGCCGCGCCGGAGTCCGACTTGGAAAATTGCGACTTCACCATGCGCACCACCCGCGCCAGGTTGGCCTGCGCCGCCTGCAGGTTCACGGTGGCGATGGCCGGGTCCATCTCGATCAAAAGCTGGCCCTGCTTGACGGTCTGGGTGTTGTCGGCATGCAGCGCCAGCACCGTGGCATTTTCCTTGGAGGTAATCGCCACGACATTGCCGCCGACATAGGCATCGTCGGTGCCTTCGAAATAGCGGGAATATACCAGCCAGTAGATGGCGTAGATCACCGCCGCGGCCAGCACCACGGCGCCCAGAATGATGAACCAGAACCGGCGCTGACGATTGGGGGAAGCCTGGGCGGCATCAGTCATGGCGAATATCCTGCGTGGCAATCTTGGTTTCGGACGGGGCGGGTTCGAACCCGCCGCCCACGGTGAGCAAAAGCGTGATGCGCTGCTGCGCGCCCTGCGCGGCAACGCCGGCCAGGCTGGAGCGGGCCTGCAGCAACGTCGCCTCGGCCGTCAGCATGGGAAGCTGGGTGGCAAGGCCGCTGCGATAGCGTTCCTGGGCAATCTCGAACGCACGGCTGGCGCTGGTGACCGCTTCCTGCTGGCGCGCGCGCTGAACGGCCAGGCTGCGAACCTGCGTCATGGCGTCGGCGGTCTGCTTGATGGCATTGACCACGGTGCCGTTGTAATCGGCCACCGACAGGTCGAGATCGGCGGTGGAACGCGCATATTGCGCCTTCAGCTTGCCGGCATCGAAGATCGGCAGGTGAATGGCCGGGCCGATCCCCATGGTGAAGCTGTTGGCCGAGATCAGGTTGGAAAGCCCGATGGCCTGGAAACCCACCAGCGCCGCCAGGTTGATGTCGGGATAAAAGTCGGCATGGGCGGCTTCGCGCCCCTGCACCGCCGCTTCCACCCGTGCCCTGGCCGCCAATATGTCGGGACGGCGGGCCAGCAGGTCGGCCGGCAGCTTGTCGGGCAGCGGCAGCGCCACATCCAGGTTGGGCTTGGGCCTGGTGATGGTCGTATAGGCACCGGCGCCCTGCCCGGTCAGCGCCGCGATGGCATGGACATCCATCTCGCGCGCCGCCGAATAACGTTCCTGATCGGCCTTGGCGATAGCCAGCAGTGACTTGGCCTGTTCCACCGCGCTGCCATTTTCCAGGCCGGCATCGAAGCGGCCCTGGCTGATGCGCAGGATGCCTTCCCGCTCGGCCACCGTGGCGTCGGCGATGTCGCCATACTGATAGTCCAGCAGCAGGTTGATATAGGCCTGGGCGATGGCGCCCGACAGCGCCAGGCGCGCGGCCTGCGCATCCAGCGCCGCAGCATCCGCGCTGCCCCGCGCCTTGGCGATCAGCGCCGCCTGCTTGCCCCAGAAATCCAGATTCCAGCTCAGGTTCGTGGTCAGCGAGCCGAACCAGCGATAGCTGCCGCCATAGGGCGGTGGAATGATGTAGTCCCTGCTGAACAAGGTGCGCTGTTCGCTGCCGTCCAGGGTGACCTGCGGCAGGTCTTCGGCCTGGTTGACGGCCAGTTCGGCCTGGGCGGCGCGCATGCGCGCCAGTGCGCCCGCCAGGGTGGGGCTGTTGGTGATCGTCAGCGCCGCCAGCCGGTCGATCTGCGGATCGTTGAAGGCCTTCCACCATTCGCCGGGAAAATGCGGCGCCTCTGCGCCCGTCAGGCCCAGATCGGCCTCTTTTACCTGCGCGACCTGCGGCGTGGTGGGCGGCGTCGCCACACAGGCGGTGAGCAGCAGCGCCGCGAGCAATGCGAGGGGCTTTTTCATTTCTTCGCCTTGACCGGTTTGGCAATGGGGGTGTCGGAGATGATCAGCTTGTTCTTGCGCGGCGCCCCTTCGGCCACGAACACCAGCCGGGTCAACAGCCCGATCAGCGTGTCCACTTCCTGATGGGTGAAGCCCGACAACAGGCCGTTCCAGAAATTCATCATGCGGGGCGCCAGCGCCTCGACCAATTCGCGGCCCCGCGCGGTCAACGCCAGCTTGACCACCCTGCGGTCATTCTCGCAGCGGCCCCGCGTCACCAGTCCCCGCTCGACCATCTGGTCGATCAGCCGGGTGAGCGAACCGGCGTCGTGGCAGATATTGTGGGCCAGATCGCCCGCCGTGTTGATGCGCCCATCATGCAGCGCCACCAGGGTGGTCCATTGCGAGAAGGTCAGTTCCTGGTCGGCGAACAGCTCTTCCATCTGCGGCAACAGCCGGTTGGTGCAGATGCGCATCAGATACCCGACGGAATTCTTCATCGCGTAGTTGGCGGGCTTGTAATAGGGCTTCACCGGCAAGCCCCCTCGGTTTGTGCGGGAATATTTGTCAGGACAATACTTGCTTCGGCAAGCATATAGACCCGTGCCGATCCAGCGGCAACCGCCAATTTTCGCCTTGCCAGCCCTGCGCAAATCGCACGACAAAGCGGCATGCCCTCTTTCGTCTATGTGCTGGCGACGCAAAATCCGGACGGCCGGACAGTCACTTATGTCGGCTGGACCCTGGACCTGGACCGCCGCCTGGCCGAGCACAATGGCAAGGCGGGCGGCGCCAAAACCACCCGCGGCCGGGAATGGTCTCTGGTCTATGCTGAAAAGCATCGCACCCGCAAAGGCGCCATGCGGCGGGAATTCGTGCTGAAGAATGACCGCAAGTTCCGCGCCCGCTTGCGAGACAGCTAGCGCGTCCTGCGCCATACTTGGCCGGGTTGGGGGAATGACATGCACAAGACATTGTTGATGGCAGGCACCGCCCTGCTGGCGCTGAGCGTGATGGTTGCCGCAGCGCCCAGGCGCAACGACGCGGTCTACCGCGCGGCGGAAGCGGCGCGCCCCGCCACCCTCGACCTGCTGAAGGAGATGGTGAACATCGATTCCGGCACCGGCGATGTCGCCGGCGGCAACAAAATAGCCGCCCTGCTCGCGGCCCGGCTGACGGCACTGGGAGCAACAGTGCGCCGCGAGCCGGCCGAAGCACCGAACCTGCCCGACAATATGGTCGCGGTGTTCCGCGGCACCGGCAAGGGCCGCATCCTGCTGATCGCCCATACCGACACCGTGTTCGGTCCCGGCACCGTTGCGGCACGCCCCTTCCGCATCGAAGGCGACCGCGCCCACGGCCCCGGGGTCGGCGACGAGAAAGCCGGCGTGGCGCTGGCCCTCTCCGCCCTCACCCTCCTGCACGATCTGAAGTTCACCAACTTTGCGACCATCACCTTGCTGATTGACACCAGCGAGGAACAGGGCTCACCCGGTTCGACCAGACTGATCAAGGCGCTGGCGCCGCAGCATGACGTGGAATTGAACATGGAGCCCGGCGACGCGCCGGATGCCATCACGGTGTGGCGCAAGGGCTCATCCCGCATCCATATCAAGGTGAAAGGCCGCGCCGCCCATGCCGGCGTGGCGCCGCAGGACGGGCGCAACGCCGCGGTCGAACTGATCCACCAGCTTAATTCCATTGCCGGCGCCTTCCCGCTCAGCGGCGACGGCACCACCGTCAACCTGACGGTGCTGAAGTCGGGCGAGCGGCCCAACATCATCCCCGACGCGGCCGAGGCCATCGTCAATGCCCGCTTCCGCAAGCCGGAAGACCTGCCGCAGATCATCGGCAGGCTGGAAGCGGCGGCGAAGGTCACGGCGGTTCCAGACACCAGCGTCAGCGTCTCGGCCGATCCGGGCTTTCCGCCGCTGGTGGAAGATGCAAACACACGCCCTGGCCGCGCATGCCCAAGCCATCTATGCCGAGATCGGCAAGACACTGACCAAGGCGGGTAATGGCGGTGCTTCGGAGTCCGCGGTGGCGCAGGCGGCCGGCACGCCGGCGCTGGACGGATTGGGCATGGTGGGCGGCGACTTCCACACCGACCATGAATGGGTGGATTTGAACGGCCTGGTGCCGCGCCTCTACCTCATCACCCGCCTGATCATGGACATGGGCGCCAAGCCGCCCAAGCGGGCGAACTGATTACTCCGCGGCGATCTGATTTCTTTTATCGAACTGGGACCATACGCCCTGCTCGCCGTCCCATGACCCCTTCGAGGCGCCCTTGGAATACTCCGTGGCGCGCTGTTCGAAGAAGTTGGCATGCTCGACGCCGTTCAGGATCTCAACCAGCCAGGGCAGCGGATGGGCCTTGAGCTGCTTGTACCCGGTATCGGTCACTTCGAAATTGCCGAACACCGGCTCCAGCTTGAGCTGGGTCAGGCGCCAGTCGGCGATGTAGCGAACATAGGATTTGATTTCCTTGGCGGTCATGCCCTGGACTTCGCCCAGGCTGAAGGCCAGGTCCACGAAACCCTCTTCCAGGCCAACCATGGTGTGGGCGACTTCACGGATATCGTCGCGCACCGTCTTGGTGACGCACTGGGTTTCATCGGCCCAGGCGTGATAGAGCTTGGTGATGCCCTCGCAGTGCAGGCTTTCGTCGCGCACCGACCAGGACACGATCTGGCCCATACCGTTCATCTTGTTGAAGCGCGGGAAGTTCATCAGCATGGCAAAGCTGGCGAACAGCGACATGCCCTCGGTGAAGGCGCCGAACATCGCGAGTGTCCGCGCCACGTCGGCGCAGGTCCCCACGCCGAAGGTGTGCATATAGTCGGCCTTGGCCTTCATCTCGCGGTAGTCGCGGAAGGCCTCGAACTCGGTCTGGGGCATGCCCAAGGTCTTGAGCAGCAGCGCATAGGCGTCGATATGCACCGTCTCCATGTTGGTGAAGGCGGCCATCATCATCTGCACTTCCAGCGGCTGGAAGATGGGGATGTAGCGCTTGAGGTAATTGTCGCCCACTTCCACGTCCGACTGGGTGAAGAAGCGGAAAATCTGGGTCAGCAGGCCCTTTTCGGCATCGGACAGGTGACCGGACTGCCAGTCGCGGATATCGGACCCCAGCGGCACTTCCTCGCCCATCCAGTGGGTCTGCTGCTGGCGCTTCCAGCATTCATAGGCCCAGGGATAACGGGTGATGTCATAGGTGCCGGTGGCGTTCAAAAGGCCGACAGTGCCTTTGCCGATCAGCGTGCGCGGATCGACAGAGCCAAGCGATTTCATTGACATGCGAGGCACTCTTCATAATCGGTGCGAGGAGCGGCAGCGACGCTGCCCTTGTCTTTCTTCTCCAGCTGGCCGGCAAAGCCGGCGCGGCTGATGGACTTGGAGCGGCAGTAATAGAGGCTCTTGATGCCCCGCTCCCACGCCGTCCAGTGCAGCATGTGCAGGTCCCACTTGTCGATGTCGGCCGGCAGGAACAGGTTCAGCGACTGGCTCTGGCAGATATAGGGGGTGCGGTCGGCGGCCAGCTCGATGATCCAGCGCTGGTCGATCTCGAAGGCGGTGCGGTAGACGGCCTTTTCCTCCTCGCTCAGGCAGTCCAGGTGCTGGACCGAACCTTCCTGCTCGACAATGGACTGCCAGGTGGCGTCGGTGTTCTGGCCCTTGGCCTCCAGCAGGTCCTGCAGGTAGGGATTGCGGACCGAGAAGGCGCCCGACAGGGTCTTGTGGGTGTAAACATTGGCCGGGATCGGCTCGACGCAGGCGCTGGTGCCGCCGCAGATGATCGAGATCGAGGCGGTGGGCGCGATGGCGATCTTGTGGCTGAAGCGCGCCTTCATGCCCTTCTCGCGGGCGTCCTCGCAGGCGCCGCGTTCTTCGGCCAGATGATAAGACGCTGCATCAGCTTCGCGGCGTATCTTCTTGAAGATGCGCAGATTCCACGACTTGGCCATCGCGCTTTCCAGCGGGATATTCTTGGCCTGCAGGAAAGAATGGAAGCCCATCACACCCAGGCCGACCGAGCGTTCGCGCAGGGCGCTGTACTTGGCGCGGTGCATGGAATCCGGCGCGGTCTCGATGAAGCTGGTCAGGACATTGTCCAGCATGCGCAGCACGTCTTCGACAAAACCCTCGGTCTCGTTCCACTGGTCCCAAGTCTCGATGTTCAATGACGACAGGCAGCACACCGCGGTGCGTTCCTTGCCGTCATGGTCCATGCCGGTCGGCAGGGTGATTTCGCTGCACAGGTTGGAGGTGTTGACCTTCAGGCCCAGCTCGCGCTGGTGCTTGGGCAGGGCCCGGTTCACCGCATCGATGTTCAGGATATAGGGCTCGCCGGTCTGCAGCCGGGTTTCCAGGATGCGCTGCCACAATTCGCGGGCATTGACCTCGCGCAGGACCTGCTGGTCCTTGGGGCTGCGCAGGCCGAACATCTTGCCCTCCTTCACGCAGTTC
Source organism: Alphaproteobacteria bacterium (assembly GCA_947455695.1). Lineage (GTDB taxonomy): Bacteria > Pseudomonadota > Alphaproteobacteria > Micropepsales > Micropepsaceae > Rhizomicrobium. The sequence goes on along the minus strand of CANGRN010000039.1, from coordinate 1,452 downwards.
ATGAACTCGTCGGTGATGTTGATGCCGTGATGCAGGTTCAGGCCCTTGCGGTTGAAGTCGCCCGAGGCCTTGCGGATCTCCAGGAACTCCTCGATTTCCGGATGGGTGATGTCCAGGTACACCGCCGCCGAACCGCGGCGCAGCGAACCCTGCGAAATCGCAAGCGTCAGGCCGTCCATCACATGGATGAAGGGGATGATGCCGCTGGTCTTGCCGGTCTTCACCTTTTCGCCGATGGAGCGGACCTTGCCCCAATAGGTGCCGATGCCGCCGCCATTGCTGGCCAGCGCCACATTCTCGTTCCAGGTGCCGACAATGCCGTCCAGCGAGTCCGAAACATCGTTGAGGAAGCAGGAGATGGGCAGGCCCCGGTTGGTGCCGCCATTGGACAGGATCGGGGTCGCCGGCATGAACCACAGCCGGCTCATGTAATCGTACAGTCGCTGGGCGTGGGCCACATCGTCGGCATAGGCGCAGGAGACGCGGGCAAACATGTCCTGGAAGCTTTCACCCGGCATCAGGTAGCGGTCGGTCAGGGTCGCCTTGCCGAACGGGGTCAGCAGCGCGTCGCGGGCATGATCCAGCTTGAGGTCTGAGGGCTTGGGCTTGGGAGCCAGCGGATAGGGCAGCGGCGGCTGCGAGTGGCCGGCAAACAGGTCCTGTTCCAGCTTGGGCGCTTCGGGCGCCGGGACCGGCTTGGTCTCGATGGTGCGGGTGACAACAACCGAGCGCTCCAGCACCCGTTCCTGCGGCGTCTGAACGACCACCTGGCCGTCCGTGTCGAAATCGCCTTCCAGAACGTGTTGACCGAGTGCCGACATCTTCTGTTCCCTGGTGCCCGGCAGGGGACAGAAGACCATTGGCGCAACGGATGTCGCGCCTTACAGCCCCCTGGGACGCCCCGCCCCATAAGTCAAAACCTGTTCACGGCAGGTCTCCTGGCTCGCGGCCCTCTTTCCGGCGGCCTTCCCAGGGCGGTCCCCAGTGGCCAAATGCCGGAAAATCAGCCGTTTACAGTTGCGGGGGCAGCCTCGGTTTCACTCCCACCAGAGTGTTCCGAAGTTCCCTTGAATCCCCTATCTAGAGCATTCGAGTAACCATGAACGACTACATCTAGGGGCCCATTCGCGGAATCCGTCAAGCCGGAAAACTTTCACACAGGCGTCATTTTTCGCTTGGGGACAGAAGTGTTAATGCCTGCGAATCCCCCTGCCCTGTCAGATGGCAGGTGACGCCGAACGCCCTGTGGACAAGTTCTTCTGTGAGTGAATCCGCGTCCCCGATCACCGCTCCATCCACAACAACAATGACGCGGGATGCATGGCGCGCCACCAGGGTCAGGTCATGCAGCGAAGCGATCACCAGCGTGCCGTTGCGCGCAAAAGATTGCAGCAATGTCATCGACTGCATGGCGTGGCGCGGATCGAGCCCGGTGATGGGCTCGTCCACGAT
>CANGRN010000038.1 GCA_947455695.1 Alphaproteobacteria bacterium | reverse complement strand
GTCATAGACGATCAGGCTGCCCGACAGGCCCAGCGCCGCCAGCAGCACGCCCAGGATCAAGCCAACCCACATATGCACGGTGAAAAGCGTGTGGCGGAATTTCGCGAAGGTCATGGCATCCTCATGTATCCGCCCAGCGGCGGACAAGGTTGTGATAAAGACCGGTCAGGCTGACGACCTGCTGCGTGTCCCCGATCTGTTTGCGCAGGCCCTGGATGGAGCTGTCCAGCTCGAACAACATGGTGCGGGCGGCTTCATCGCGCACCATGCTCTGGATCCAGAAGAAAGAAGCCCAGCGGCTGCCGCGCGTCACCGGCGTGACCTGATGGCGGCTGGTGGCGGAATAGAGCACCAGGTCGCCGGCTGCCAGCTTGACCGAATGGTTGCCGAACGTGTCCTCCACCACCAGTTCCCCGCCGTCATAGTCGGCGGGATCGGTGAGAAACAATGTGGCCGACATGTCCGTGCGCACCCGGATGGGCGCACCGGTGCCCAGCGACGGCTTCACGAAGCGGATGGCGTTGTCGATATGGGCGCCGAAATTCATGCCCGGATCATAGCGGTTGAAAAGCGGGGGAAAAACGCGCAACGCCAGCGCCGCCGACATGAAGCGCTCATTCTGGCCGAGCGCGCCCAGGATCATGTCGCCCAACGCGCGGGCGGCAGGCGCATCTTCGGGCACCTGCAAATTGTGCTTGGCGCCCGCCGATTGCGCGCCCGCCGTGGCCTTGCCGTCGACCCAGTCCGTGCCCGCCAGCACGCCGCGCATATGCGCGACCTGGCTCACCGACAACAGACCGGGTATCTGGACCAGCATGCCTAGAGGTTAACCCCCGCCGAGACGATGAAGGTGCGACCCGCAGCCGGCGTGCCGCGGTTGCCGAACACCTGGGTGTAGTTCAGTTCATTGGCGATGTTGTTGACGTTGAACTGGAAGTAGAACTTGTCGATATCATAGGTGGCCACGGCATCGAATTCCAGAGTGCGCGGAATGACGGCGATGCGCGACAGGCCCGTCGCCACCGGCGCGGTACCGGCGGTGGTGTTGCGCACGAACAGCCTGGACTGATACGTCACGCCGCCGCCCAACCCCAGGCCCGGCACGACATCATCCAGCTTGTAGGACGACCATAGCGAGAAGGCGTTCTTGGGCACAAAGATCACCTGGGTGCCGACCGTGTAGGGGTTGGGCAGACAGGCCAGGGTGGTGGTGTTGCAGAAATTGTCGGCGGTCACCTTGGAGTCCAGGAAGGTGTAAGCGGCCAGCACGTTCCACTGATCGGTGATCTGGCCGGTGGCGGAGAATTCCACGCCCTGCACCCGGTCGCGCTCGCCCGACTGGATCGTGGCGGTGCCGGTGGCGGGGTCGGTGATCACCGCATTGGACTTGAGCACCTTGAACAGCGAGCCGGAAAGGCCCAGCGCGCCGTCGAAGAAGCTCTTCTTGGCGCCGACTTCGAAAGTCTCGCTCTTTTCGGGGTCAAGGCCCTGGTTGGCGGCGCTGATCGGCGTGGGCGAGCCCACGATCGAGGTTCCCTGCGGCACCGACGACTTGCCGTAGGACAGGTAATAGGTCTGGTCCTCGGACGGCTCCCACACCAATGCGGCGCGCGGATTGACCAGGGTCTGCGGCGAGCGCGCGGTGACGGTCTGCGGACCCGTCGCCCCCGTGCCCACCGTGACGGAGGTGAAGGTTGGGGTATAGCGGTCCACGCGCACACCGCCGATCACCGAGATTTCCGGGGTGAAGTAGAAACGCTCCGTGGCGAAGAAGGCCAGGTCCGTCGCATGGCCCGACGATGTCACCACGCTGGCCGCGGTATCGTTGGTCCCCGCGATGGTGGCGGCGGTCGGATAGATCTGGGTGTAGCCCGGGGGCGGATTGAGCGGCACGCCGTTGTTGAACAGCGGTACGCCGATATTGCGGCGGTTCACCGTGTGGTCGCCCAGGGGATAACTGTACTGCGCGGTGGTCGGCAGCTTCCAGGCGAAGATGGTGCGGTCGGCATTCTGATAGGAGCCGTCGAAGCCCATGATGGTGACGCTGCGAAAGCCGCCGGCATTGTAGTCAGCCTTGGCAGTGAAAACGTTCTGCGCGCCCCAGGTGTTCTGGATATAGGGACCGCCGCCGCCGATCTGGCCCATGGTCGTCAGCGGGTTGGCCGTGCCGACAGCCGCGTTCTGGTTGGCCTGGCCAAAGATGACGCTGGAGCAGAAATTGGTCGCGACCGTGAAATCGCAGGTATCGGTCGAGCTGTAGGAGAAATAGCGCGCATAAGCGGCAGCGCGGGTGTCGTTGCTGAGGGTCAGCCACGGCGTCGCCTGGTGGGCGATCTTCATGGTGACGATATCGGCATCGTTGCGATCCACGTCGCTGGTCAGGCCGATATAGTTGCTGCGCGGCACGCCATATTCACTGACCGGTTCGGCGAACAACTGGCCCGGACGTTGCGCCACCACCAGGCCGTAATCGGGATGGGCGTCGGTATGCTGGTGCAGATAGGACAGGTTGAACTGGGTGTCGGTGCCCAGGCCCAGCGCAATCGAGGGCGCAACGCCCCAGCGCATGGCATGCACGAAGTCGCGGTCCACCACGCCGGTGTCGGTGTACATGGCGTTGACGCGAATGGCGGCGGTGTCGGACAGGGTGTAGTTCAGGTCGGCGGTGCCGCGGACATGGTCGCCATTGCCGCCTTCGAGCGCGAGGGAATATCTGTCGCGCAGGAACGGTGTCTTGGAGATGGTGTTGATGGCGCCGCCGGTGGTGCCGCGGCCGAACATCAGGCCGGACGGGCCCTTGAGCACCTGGATTTCTTCATAATTGAAGGCATCGCGCGTATAGACGCCGAAATCGCGCAAGCCGTCGAGATAGACATCGTCCTTGGCGTCGAAGCCGCGGATCTTGAACTGGTCGCCGGCCAGCGTGCCGCCTTCGCCGACGGCGATGGTGATCCCCGGCACGTTGCGCAGCGCATCCCCCAAGGTGGTCACGGCCTGGCTCTTCATCGTGGCGGCATCGATGACATTCACCGCCTGGGGCGTATCCTGGATGCTGGCGGACGGCATGGAGGCCAGCGGCGGGGCATGGTTCAGGCCGTTCTTGTCGGCATTGTCGTTGACCGAGACCGGGCCCAGCTGCACCGGAGCGGTGGTTTGCGCGGCGGCGGGCTGTGCCAGCATCAGAGCTCCCAGCACGCCAAGAGAGGCACCGGACAGCGCGCGCGTTTTGCGCGAGGATAACGTGAACATGAAATGGACCCCTTCAAGATCAGCATTGGTTTGTTTGACCTGGCTGGCTTCCTGTGGGCCGCGGAATGCGGAGGGGCTGGCTTGGTATGCGAGTGCGGCGCGCCGCCTCACTTGGTGAGGATCAGCTTGCCGTTGCTCGTGAGGCGCAGACGGTATTCGTCACCGTCATGCAGCAGGACCGCTTCGCGCCCGCCGGCCATCAGGTCGCTGACCGCGATCCGTTTGGGCTGGGGTATAGAAATCGGCCGTTTGACGGGTTTCCCCGGCATGCAGTTCCCTCACTTGCGAGCCACTATCAAACACAGCCCCCCCTTTATTTGCAAGTGACTTGCAACTTCAATCTCAAGAAGTCAGATTTCTGGTCTAATTTCGTGTTTTTTCAATGTGTTATCTTATAAGCGCACGGGACGAACCACGGCCCGGCTGGGACGTTGCTGTTTGATGGCTGGGTTTCGCCAATTGCTGCGCAACACGCCGGAGGGGCTCTACTGCCCGCCGGGGGACTTCCACATTGATCCGGTACGGCCGGTGCCCCGGGCCATTATTACCCACGGCCACTCCGACCATGCCCGCAGCGGCCATGGCGCCGTGCTGGCCACACCCCAGACCCTGGCCATCATGGCAGCGCGCTATGGCGCGGACTTCGCGGAAAAGAGCGAAGCCGCAAGCTATGGCCAGCGCGTCACGCGCAATGCGGTGGAGGTCACCCTGATGCCGGCCGGCCATGTGCTGGGATCGGCCCAGGCGGTGCTGCGCTGGAAAGGCATGACCGCCGTGATCAGCGGCGATTACAAGCGCCGCCGCGATCCCACCTGTCCGTTGTTCGAGCCGGTGCCCTGCAACCTGTTTGTCAGCGAGGCCACCTTCGGCCTGCCGGTGTTCCGCTTTCCCGATGCCTCGGATGAAGTCGCCAAGCTGCTGAAGTCCGTCTCGCTTTTTCCCGAACGCACACACCTGGTCGGTGCATACGCCTTGGGCAAGGCGCAGCGCATCATCTGCCTGTTGCGCGAGGCCGGGTACCAGAAGACGCTTTATATGCACGGCGCCATGGACAGCATGAATGCGCTGTACCAGGCAGATGGCGTGTCGCTGGGCCCGCTGGCGCCCGCGACCGGGGCGGCGAAGAATGCCCTGCCCGGCGAAATCGTGATCGCCCCACCCTCGGCCATCGCCGACAAATGGGCGCGGCGCTTTGCCGATCCCATTCCCGCCTTTGCGAGCGGATGGATGATGGTGCGGGCCCGCGCCCGCCAGCGTCACGTCGAACTGCCGCTGGTGGTGTCGGACCATGCCGACTGGGACGAGCTGACCGAAACCTTCACCGAGCTGAAGCCGGAAGAATTGTGGATCACCCATGGCAGCGAAGAAGCGCTGCTGCGCTGGGCGGCTTTGAACGACGTCTCGGCCACCGCGCTGGAGATCGCCGGCTATGAGGACGAGGACGAATGAAGGCCTTCGCCCGCCTGCTGGACCAATTGGCCTTCACGCCATCGCGCAATGCCAAGCTGACCTTGCTGCGCGAATATCTGGGCCATGCGCCCGACCCGGAGCGCGGTTGGGCGCTGGCGGCGCTGACCGGCGCGCTGCGTTTCGATGCCAAGCCGGGCTTCATCCGCAAGGCGGCAGAGGCGCGGCTGGACCCGCAATTGTTCGCGCTGTCCTATGATTTTGTCGGCGATCTGGCCGAAACCGTGGCGCTGGTCTGGCCCGCCAGACCCGGCGCCAACCGCGAACCGGAATTGCCTGAAGTGGTGGAAGCCTTGCGCACCGCTTCGCGCCGGGAAGTGCCGCAGCTGCTGGAACGCTGGCTGGATGCGCTGGATGCCGCCGGCCGCTGGGCATTGCTGAAACTGCTGACCGGGGGGCTTCGCGTCGGCGTGTCGGCGCGGCTGGCCAAGCAGGCGTTGGCGACGCTGGGCGACGTGCCGGTCGGCGACATTGAAGAAATCTGGCACAGCCAGGAGCCGCCCTATGGCGACCTGTTCGCCTGGCTGGAGAAACGCAGCGAACGGCCATCGGCCGATGCACCCGGGCGCTTTCGTCCCGTCATGCTGGCCCAGGCGATCGACGAGGCCACGGATTTTGCCCGGTACGACGCCGCCGATTATGCCGCGGAATGGAAATGGGATGGCATCCGCGTCCAGGCGGCCAGCGAAGCCGGCCAGCGGCGGCTTTACAGTCGCACCGGCGAGGACATTGCCGCCGCCTTTCCCGATGTGATGGCGGCGCTGACCTTTGACGGGGTGATCGATGGTGAATTGCTGATATTCAACAAAGGTCACGCCGCGCCATTTGGCGATTTGCAGCAGCGGCTGAACCGCAAGGCGGCCGATGCCAAGCTGATGGCCAGGTTCCCCGCCGGCATCCGCACCTATGACCTGTTGATGGACGGGGCGGAAGATCTGCGCGCCCTGCCCTTCGCGGAACGGCGCCAGCGGCTGGAAGCCTTCATCGCCAAATTGGGCAGCGACCGCATCGACCTGTCACCCTTGCAGCCTTTCGCAAGCTGGGACGAACTGGCGGCCTTGCGCGCCAATCCGCCCGAAGGCGATCCGCAGATCGCCGAAGGCCTGATGCTCAAGCGGTGGGACAGCATCTACGAGCCGGGTCGGCCCAAGGGTCCCTGGTTCAAGTGGAAGCGTGATCCGCACCTGATTGACGCGGTGCTGATGTATGCCCAGCGCGGCCATGGCAAGCGCAGCGGCTATTATTCGGATTACACCTTTGGGGTGTGGCGTGAAGACGCCAATGGCGATCGCAGCCTGACCCCGGTTGGCAAGGCTTATTTCGGCTTCACCGACGAAGAGCTGAAACGGCTGGACAAGTTCGTGCGCGACAACACCATCGCGCGCTTCGGACCCGTGCGATCGGTACGCGCGGACAAGGATTTCGGGCTGGTGCTGGAAATCGCCTTTGAGGGCCTGCAGCGCTCTAGCCGTCACAAGTCCGGCGTCGCCATGCGCTTCCCGCGCGTCAACCGCATTCGCTGGGACAAGCCTGCGCGGGAGGCCGACGAGTTGCCGACCCTGGAAAGAATGCTGGATTGAGGACGTCCGGCCTGCCACGGAATTGCCGTGGTCCCATGCGAGGTCCTTGAAACAGCCGCCGGGGCCCTGGTCCCGCTTCCCAAGGACCCGCACCCTGACCAAATCATCCCTTGCCCACGCGGCCTTTCTGGTAACGATCCTGATCAAGGGCTTCTTCGGCCTGCTGGAAGTCACGGCCGGGCTGATCATCGCCGTCACCGGTCCTTCGCTGGCCCTGCAATGGACCAACCCGGAACTTTACCAGGGTCCCCACTCGCCCACCGCCGAGTTCATCCGCCAGGGTGCTGCGGCGCTGGCGGAGTCCCCGGGTCATTTCGTCATCTTCTATCTGCTGGTGCACGGCACCCTGAAGATGGCGATTACTGGCACACTTTTGCGCGGCCGCGGCGTGTGGGTGTTTCCGTTTGCCTCGGTCATCCTGACCGGTTTCATCGGTTACATGAGTTTTGAACTGGCCGAAGAATGGTCCAACTGGCTGCTGGGCCTGGCGTTGCTGGACACTGTTACCCTGCTCCTGGTGCTGAACGAATGGCGCACCTGGAACACCAAGCATCCCGGCGCCGAAGCGCCGGCTTGATCAATCCGGCAGCGCGAAGCTGATCAGGGTGGTGGAATCCATCGCCGCGACATACTGCTTGCCGCCCAGCATGTAAGTCATGGGCGAGGCCCGCCAGCTGTCATTGGCGCGGAAGCTCCACAGGGTCTTGCCAGTCCTGGCATCAACGGCCGCAATGTCGCCGCCGGTCTCGCCATGGAACAGCAGGCCGCCCGCCGTGGTCAGCACGCCGGTATAATTGGTCTCCTGCGGGCCGGTCAGCAGCTTTTCCCACACCGTCTCGCCGGTTTCGATGTTCAGTGCCCGCACCAGCCGGGTGCCGACATTGGACGGATCGGGATTGGGTCCGAAGATCTTGCCGCTCTTGCGATAGATGCCGCAGTCTTCCGCCGCCATGACATAAAACAACCGGGTCTGCGGATCATAGGATGGTGCGTACCAGTTGGTGGCGCCGCGCACACCCGGACAGGTCACGGTGCCGTCATGCGTCGGGGTGTTGCCCTCGGTCAGGATCGGGGTGCCATCTTTTTCAAAACCCTTGGCCCAGGTCATTTTCTTGACGAAGGGCGTGGCCAGCAGGAAGGCGCCATTGGTGCGGTCGATCACATAGAAGATGCCGCTGCGCTGGGCCGACATCAGCAGCTTGCGGGGGTTGCCCTTCCACACCGCATCCACCAGCACCATGGACTGGGTCGCATCCCAGTCATGGGTGTCATAGGGCGTGAACTGGAAGTGCCACTTGAACTTGCCGGTTTTCGCATCCAGCGCGATCACCGAATTGGTGTAGAGATTGCGCCCGCCGCGTTCGTCCGGATCCGTGTCGGGGTAGGGATTGCCCACTGCCCAGTAGAGCGTGCCGGTTTCCGCGTCATACGATCCGGTGTGCCAGGTGGCGCCGCCGCCGGTTTCCAGCGCACGGCCGATCCAGGTCTTGGAAAGCGGCATCTCGCCCGGCTTGGGGATGGTATAGAAGCGCCAGGCCAGCTTGCCGCTGTCGGGGCGGTAGGCCGCCAGGAAGCCGCGCATGGGCGAGTCGCCGCCCGCGATGCCGGCGACGATCATGTCGTTCACCACCATCGGCGCCATGGAGCTGTAGAACTTGCCCTTGGCCCCCTTCTCCGGCAGCCACACGCTCCACATCACCGCGCCGGTCAGCCGGTTGAGCGCAACCAGATAGGCATCGTCGGAAATATAGAACACCCGGTCGCCCAATACCGCCACG
>CANGRN010000037.1 GCA_947455695.1 Alphaproteobacteria bacterium | reverse complement strand
GGGATTGAGACGCCGTGATCTCGCAGTTGCGGCCGCGACGGGCGCCCTCGCGGCAGGCCTGGCCACTTCGGCGCGGGCCGCGCCGGCAGCGGATTCCCTGGATGCCCTGGCCAAGGCCAAGGGCTTTGCCGGTTTCGGCAGTTGCATGGGCGGCGGCGCGGAGGATTTTGCCTCCTCCTTCAACGATGCCGGCGTGCGCGCCATTCACCAGCGTGAATGCGGCATTCTGGTGTGCGAGAACGAAACCAAGTGGGTGGCGCTGAGGCCGAACCCTGCGGAATATTCCTTCTATCTCGCCGACCGGATGGTGGACTGGGCGCAGGCCAACAACATGCAGATGCGGGGCCATACGCTCCTGTGGCAGAAGACCCAGTATTTCCCAAAATGGCTGGTCAATTACGATTTCGGCACCCGTCCGGCGGCCGAGGCCGAGCGGCTGCTGCGCGAACACATCACCACCGTCTGCCGCCATTTCGGCACCCGCATCTTCACCTATGACGTGGTGAATGAGGCGGTGGACGAAATCACCGGCGAAATCCGTCAAACGCCCTTCACCAAATATCTGGGCGACAACGCCATCGACATCTGTTTTGACGCCGCGCGCGCGGCCGCGCCGCACGCCAGGCTGGTCTATAACGATTATATGGGCTGGGGCCCGGCCAGTGCCCGCCACCGCGACGGGGTCCTCAAGCTGTTGGCGCGGCTGAAGGCGAACAAGGCGCCGGTGCATCTGCTGGGCGTGCAAAGCCATATCGGTCCCGGCACCAATGTGGAATCCCAGGGCCCCAATACGTTCAGTGCTGCCGACCAGGCGGCGTGGAAGCAGTTTCTGGATGCCGCCGTGGCGATGGATCTGCGTCTGGCGCTGACCGAGTTCGATGTCAGTGAGCGCGGTACCCCGTCCGGCATTCCCGAACGCGACCGTTTCATGGCCGATCTGGCGCGCCGCTATCTCGACTTCATGTTCGCCTATCGCCAGACCGACTATCTGATGGCCTGGGGCCTGATGGACCATTATTCCTGGCTGCAGAATTTCGGCGGCAAGCGCCCCGACGGGATGCTGAAGCGGCCATCCCTTTACGACGACAATTACCAGGCCAAGCCCCTGCGGCAGGCGATTGCCGCGGCGTTTCGCAACGCGCCGCCGCGCGCCTGAGGCGGGGAAGCTGGAATATCAGGCCCTGATGATCCGCCGGACGTCGCCCTGCGGGTCATCCACCATGCGGACCTTGTTGTCGAAGATCATGGTCTGCATGCGCTGCGGATCGGTCGGCATCCAGCCGATGCCGGGATTGCCGGTGGCGGCGAAGTTGGCCCAGGCCGTCGCCATCTTTTTGGCAAGCGCCTGCGCTTCGGGCGTGTTGCCGGTGCCCTGTTCGCAGCGCTTGGTGTTGTCGAAGCAGAAGGCCAGCTCGGATGTGTGCCATGCGCCGCACACGCCATCGAGCTGCGGCGACTGCCAGGTAAACCAGTATTGATAGACCGGCGCGCCGCCCAGGGCGCGCTTCAACCCGATCATGCGTTCCACATTGTTGCGCTGCGCCAGTCCCGCCACGCCATAAGACAAGGTGCGAATGGCCTTGCCGGGATTGGCCGCCTTCATGGCATCGACCAGCCGGCCCGCCTTGTCCGCGCCATAGGTCTTGGTCAGCGTAGCCCGCCATTCGGTTTCGCTGGGATTGGACCGATAGCCGTAACCTTCCTCGCTGACGGATCCGATGATGAGGGGAATGTCCTTCGACAATTCCGGGGCCGCATCAAAGAACGGCCGCACCGGTACGACATGGCCGTCCATGGTGGGGGCCCACCCGGCGCGGCGCACCGAGCTGGGCGGAAAGAAAGGTCCGGGCGGCAGCGGGCCATTGACCGTGGCGATGGCGGCCTGACCGGAGGCCCACAGTTTGGACCATTCGGTTTTCTGCAGCCCGGCAATATCCTTCGGACCAAGGCCCAGCTCCGTCATCAACTGCCGCGACAGGGCGCGCGACTGTTCGGCATCGGCGAAATTGCCGCCACCGCCGGATTGCACGCAGGCGGTATGGAACAGGCCCTTGGCCGAGGGCATGCCCATCAGGCAGGTGACTTTCGAACCACCGCCGGACTGGCCGTAGATCATCACCCGGTTTGGGTCGCCGCCGAAGTTGGCGATATTGTCCCGCACCCAGCGCAAGGCGGCGACAAGATCGGTCATGCCGACATTGGCGGACTCCGCATATTCCGCGCCGCCGATTTCCGACAGGTCCAGGAAACCCAGGGCATTGAGGCGGTGATTGACCGAGACCTGCACCACATCGTGATGCCGCGCCATCTGCGCGCCTTCGTGCGAGGGCAGCTCATAGGCCGAGCCGAACGAGAAGCCGCCGCCATGGAAATAGACCATCACCGGCTTTTTCCCGGACAGGCTGGAGGTCCAGATATTCAGCTTCAGCATGTCCTCGCCGACATAGCCGTCATCCCAGTCGAACAGGAACGACGTCTCGATCGACTTGAAGTCGTGCAGGTTCTGCGGGCAGTTGGCGCCGTAGATCAGGGTATGCCGTTCGCCCTGCCAGGGTTCGGGCGGCTTGGCCGGCAACCAGCGATTGGCGCCGCCCGTATCCTGGCCATAGGGCACGCCCTTGAAGGTGAAAACGCCGCCATCCAGATAGCCGCGTACCTTGCCGTACTGGGTGTCGGCGATGGCCGATCGTGGCGTGGTGCAATTGCCGGGTTCCTGGTGTGCAGCGGTCTTGGTGCCGTCGGCGGCATGCGCGGTGGTGGCGATCGCTGCGCCACCGGCCGTCAAAAGCATCGCGCCGCGGCGGCTCAGATCCATCATATCCCCAGACATGCATCCCCCATGATTTTTGCTTATGGCGATCCTAGTCGCCGTCGCGATGTTTGGAAATGAATTGTCAGACAAATCCGCCGGGGCGCTGAAGGCCTGCAAATGCTGCATTGCAACCCGGTTTTGCACAGGCGCGCCGTTGTCTTGCCCGCCGTAATCAATAAACTCAGACAAAACAAAAACGCCGGCTGTTCGGTATACAGTTCATGTATCCGCCGATCGACGATACCGGGTGATTGAGAGGGGGTACGTCGTGTCCAGGATCAAGTTTGCCGTGCTGGGTTTGCTGGCAGCCGCCGTTGCCGGGTCCGCCTTTGCGCAGGTCAAGAACAACGTGCCCGATGTCGTGCCGGGTGCGCGCCCCGATACGGTGGAGCATATCAAGGTCCATGGCGTATCGCTGGAAGGCAACCTGGAAGGCGACGCGGCGGATCGCGACGTTCTGGTTTTCCTCCCACCCAGCTATGCCGCCGACAAGGCGCGCCGCTATCCGGTGGTGTATGCGCTGCACGGCTATTCCATCGGTGCCCAGCAATGGAGCCAGGAAATCCATGTGCCGCAGACCATCGAGGGCGCCTTCGCCAAGGGCGCGAAGGAGATGATCGTGGTCCTGTCGGATTCCAAGACCATCCATAACGGGTCGATGTATTCCAGCTCGGTCACCACCGGGGATTTCGAGAACTTCATCGCACGCGACCTGGTGACTTACATCGACGCGCATTACCGCACGCTGGCCGCGCGCGAAAGCCGCGGCCTGGTGGGCCATTCCATGGGCGGCTATGGCGCCAGCCGCATCGGCATGAAACATGCCGATGTCTTCGGCAGCCTTTACATCATGAGCCCTTGCTGTTTGTCGGCGCGGGCTGCCGGCGTCTTCAAGCCTGAAGACGAGGCGGCACTGGCGGCCGTGAACACGCCCGCGGATTCTGCCAAGCTGCCATTTTTCCTGCGCGCGCAACTGGCCAGCGCGGCCGCCTGGTCGCCCAATCCCAAAAAACCGCCGCTCTATCTCGACCTGCCGGTGGGCGAAGAGCAGCAGACGGTACTGGCCAAATGGGCCGCCAATGCGCCGCTTGCCTTCCTGGACCAGTATGCCGGAAACTTGCGGCGCTATCGCGCCATCGCCCTGGATGTGGGTGATCAGGACGCATTGCGCACCGATACCGGAAAACTGCACGACGCGCTGGACAAGTATGGCATCGCCAATACCTTCACGGTCTATCCCGGCACCCACGCCAGCGATGTGGCGTTTCGCTTCCAGGATTTCGTGATGCCCTTCTTCAGCAATTCCCTGTCCTTCAATTCGTCAAAGTGAGGCCCACGATGCTGTCCAAGCGCCAACTTCTCCAACGCAGCGCCGTGGCTCTGGCGGGTGCGGCCATGCCCTTTGGGGCGACCGCGGCGGATGCGATAGCGTCCGGACCGTTCCAGGCGAACTGGGATTCCTTGAAGTCCCAATACCAGGCGCCCGACTGGTTTCGCGATGCCAAGTTCGGCATTTGGGCGCACTGGTCGGCGCAGTGCGTGCCGGAAGCGGGCGATTGGTATGCCCGCAACATGTATATCCAGGGGCAGAAGCAGTATCAGCACCACCTGGAGCATTACGGTCATCCCGCCGATACCGGCTTCATGGAGATGAACAATCGCTGGAAAGCGGAAAAGTGGAATCCGGATGAGCTGATGGGTCTGTATGCCAGGGCCGGCGCAAAGTATTTCGTCAGCCTGGCCAACCATCACGACAATTTCGACAATTACAACTCGCGCTTCCACGCCTGGAACAGCACCCGCGTGGGACCCAGGCGGGATATCGTGGCGGGCTGGGCCAAGGCGGCGCGCGCCCATGGCCTGAAGTTCGGCGTGTCCAATCATTCCGCGCACGCCTGGCACTGGTTCCAGGTCGCCTATGGTTATGACCCGGAAGGCGCGCGTGCCGGCCAGCGCTACGACGCTTTCAAACTCACCAAATATGATGGCAAGGGCAAATGGTGGGACGGTCTGGACCCCCAGGAATTGTATGGCGGGGCGGTGATGCCCATGCCGGACGGCATCACGTCGATCAAGGATGCAAGCGTCTTTCATGAAGCCCATGACCGGATCTGGGAGGAATCGCCGCCGCTTGCCAACCCTGCCTTTGTGCGCATGTGGCAGCTGCGTTGCCGCGACCTGATCGACAGCTATCGTCCCGATCTTCTCTATTTCGACAATACCGGCTTGCCGCTGGGCCAGGCCGGTTTGGACATGACGGCGCATCTCTACAACAGTTCCATCGCCTGGCATGGATCGCAGCAGGCTGTCGTCAACTGCAAGCTGTTGCCGGAAGATCGGCGTACCGCGGTGGTGGAGGATGTGGAACGCGGCTTCCGCGCCGAAATCCTGCCGCAACCCTGGCAGACGGATACCTGCATCGGCGACTGGCATTACAACCGCGAGCGGTTTCTCCAGAAAAGCTACATGTCCGCCAGCGCGGTGGTGCACCGGCTTTGCGACGTGGTGGCCAAGAATGGCTGCCTGCTGCTGTCCGTTCCGGTACGGGGTGATGGCAGCATCGATGAGGAAGAGCGCAAGATCGTCGAAGGCATCACAACCTGGACGCAGCGTTATGGCGAGGCCATCTTTGCGTCCCGGCCCTGGCGCGTATCGGGCGAGGGACCGACCCAGGTGGAAGTCGGCCATCTGAACGAAGGCAAGGCCAAGGCCTTTGTGGCGGCCGACATCCGTTTCACCACCAAGGGCTCGGCGCTCTATGCCATGACCCTGGGAAAGCCGCAGGGCGCGGTCCTGATCCGCTCGCTGGCCGGTGTCGGCAATGTGCAAAAAGTCGAGATCGTGGGTACCGGCGGCGCGCTGGACTTCCGCCAGGACGCGGAAGGATTGCACGTCACCGTGCCGGCCCAGGCCGCGCACGATTATGGCGTTGCGCTGCGCATCAGCGGAAACGGAATTGTATAGGGCAGGCGTGCACGCCGGTCATCACTCAGTGGGGGATTTTATGAAAAAGACGATATCCGGCGGTCTTCTGATTTTGGCGCTGGCGACACCTGCGGCCGCACAGACCGCAACGGTGCGTGTGACGGTCGATACGGCGAAGGCCGGTGCCGTGATCGACCGCCACATCTATGGCCAGTTCGCGGAACATCTGGGAACCGGCATCTATGGCGGCATCTGGGTGGGCGAAGACAGCAAGATCCCCAATATCCGCGGCTATCGCAGTGACGTGGTGGCGGCGCTGAAGAAAATCCATGTGCCGGTGGTGCGCTGGCCGGGCGGTTGTTTCGCCGACCTTTATAACTGGCGTGACGGTATCGGTCCGCGCGCCAAGCGCCCGACCCGCATCAACGTGCATTGGGGCGGGGTGACGGACAACAACGCCTTTGGCACCCACGAATTCATGGATTTTGCAGAACTAATCGGCGCTGATCCCTATGTCTCGATGAATGTCGGTTCGCTGTCGCCCTACGATTCGGCGCAATGGGTCGAATACATGACCTCCAGCGAAGACGCGTCGCTGGCGAATGAGCGGCGCGCCAATGGCCGCGACAAGCCCTGGCAGCTCAAATATCTGGGCATCGGAAACGAGACCTGGGGCTGCGGCGGCAACATGAGCGGCGAGTATTCCGCCTCGATCAATGCGCGCTATTCCACCTTCGTGAACGCGCCCGTTTCCATGGGCATGGTGAAGGTCGCCAGCGGCGGCAGCGGCAATATCGGCGACTACAAGGCCTTCACCGAGGCGATGATGAAAGGCGGCGGCAGGCTGCAGGCGCTGAGCTTCCATTACTACGCCATGCCGGACAATGGCCGGTCCAAGGGGCCGGCAACAGGCTTTGGTGAGGATCGCTGGCGGGAGGAACTGGCATTGACCATGAAGATGGAAGGCTATCTCTCCGATGTCAGCGCCATCATGGACAAGTATGATCCCGGCAAGAAAGTGGCGCTCTATGCGGACGAATGGGGCTCCTGGTATACTCAGGAACCGGGCAGCCATCCCGGTTTCCTGTTTCAGCAGAACGCGCTGCGGGATGCGGAAGTGGCGGCACTATCCCTGAATATTTTCCATCGCCATACCGACCGGGTAAAGCTGGCGGCCATCGCGCAGATGGTGAATGTGCTGCAGGCCATGATCCTGACCGACGGCCCGAAGATGCTGCTGACGCCGACCTACCATGTCTTCGACATGTACCAGCCCTTCATGGAAGCGACCCCGCTTGCCGCCAGCACATCCAGCCCGGAATACACAAAGGATGTTCCGATGGTGGACGCCTCCGTGGCGCGGGGAAAGGATGGCAAGCTATGGCTGGCGCTGGTCAACACCGATCCTAACAAGCCGGCGCATGTCGTCACCAACCTGGCGGGCACGGGCAAGGGACAGATACTGACCGGTCCGGCCATGGACACCCACAATACCTTCGACAAGCCCGATACCATCCATCCTGTCGCCTACAAGGGCGGCAGCGCGGAGGGCAAGGCGGTGTTCGATCTTCCGCCGCGGTCGGTAGTCGTCGTGACGGTGAACTAGCGCCTAGCCACGAGGCCGGCGCGATGATGCGCCGGCCTTGCGGCGCAGCTGCACCGCATCGGTGAAGGCCAGATCGATCAGTTCGATCATGGCCGAACGGGCCGCCGCCGCATCCCGGGCCGCGATCGCTTCATAGATCTTGATGTGGTCGGGCACCGCGTCCCGGCGCAACCGCTGCGTACGTTCCTTGAACATGGTGCTCCAGGTGACCGCCGCCGTCACGCTGCTGCTGAGGGACACCAGGAAAGGGTTTGCAGAGGCCGCCAGGAGAATGGCGTGAAAGTCCTGGTCGGCGCTCCGGCCCCGCTCCGTATGCAATGTCTCATGCGCCATGACCTCCAGCGCCGCGCCCATCCTGTTCAGCTGTTCCAGGGATCGCCGTCCCGCCGCCAGGGCGGCAGCCTCGGGTTCGACCAGCTTGCGCAATTCAAAAAGACTGACGAGCAGGCCGCGCGGCGGTTCCCGGACAAAAATCCAGTTCAGCACATCCGGGTCCAGCAAATGCCATTGGCTTGGCTCGGTCACCCGGGTGCCGATCTTGGGACGGGACTGGACCAGCCCCTTTGCCACCAGGATGCGGATCGCTTCGCGATAGGCGGAACGCGACACGTTGCGATCTCCGCTGGCCTCTATCTCACCATCCAGAAGGCAGCCCGGCTTGAGCCGGCCTGAGACGATTTTGCAGCCGATCTCGGCTGCAATCTTTCCCGGTATGCGCACTTTGACGCGAGAGGCTGCCAT
>CANGRN010000036.1 GCA_947455695.1 Alphaproteobacteria bacterium | reverse complement strand
GCCGCCATCGTGGGCGACAAGCTGCAACTCACCCGCCGCACCATGGCGGCGCAGACGCCGGCCGTGACCCTGACCATGCCGTCGGGCAAAAGCACCAGCCTGCCCCTGACCAAGGCCGAACCAGGTATCTGGCGCGCCGAGGCCAAAGCCGGCGAGCTGGGCCTCTACCGCGCCACCGATGGCATCCTGTCTGCCGTGGCGGCAGCGGGACCGCTGAACCCGAAGGAAGTGGCCGACATGCGCGCCACCGACGAGGTGTTGAAACCGGACGCGCAGGCCAGCGGCGGCAGCGTGCATTGGCTGGAAGACGGCGTACCGGACATCCGCCGCGTCGATGCCGGCGACACCGCCAGCGGTTCAAACTGGATCGGGCTGCGCAGCAACGGCGCTTATCGCGTCACCGCCCTGGAACAGGAAAAGCTGCTGCCGCAATGGCTGGCGCTGTTGATCATCGTCGGCGCGCTGTTGCTGGCCTGGCGGTTAGAGGGCCGCTAGCCCACGCCCGCGCCGTTGGCGCAAACCGCGTCATCGATCTGCGCCCGGCGCACTTCGCCGGACAGATTCAGGATCTCGCCTGCCTTCAGCGACAAACCAAGAATGCGGTTCTGATCCACCGGCCCGGGAAACTTTATCCGTCCCGGCGGCAGGCGCGAAAATCCGACCTTGGCGTAATAGGGCTCATCACCCACCAGGATGATGCCGCGCCACGGACCTTGCTGGGCGGCCGCGATCCCCGCCTGCATCAGGGCGATGCCGATGCCGCGGCCGCGCTGGTTGCTTTGCACCGCCAAGGGACCCAGCAGCAATTCCTCATGCCCGCCGATCCGCACCGGCCAGAAACGCACCGAGCCGCGCAGGACGCCGTCTTCCACCGCCACGAATGAGAGACCCGCCACCGGCTTTACGCCTTCGCGCAACCGGTAGGCGGATTTGGCGAAACGCCCGGGCCCGAAACCTTCGGCGTTCAGCGCCTCGATGCCGGAATCGTCTTCGGGATTTTCCAGGCGGATCTGCCAGGTGGGCACGGGTGCGTTCATGGAACTTTCGCTAATCGCCGAAGGTCTAAAAGGCAAGCTACCAGTGATGGGAAGGAGGCGCAGCGCCGGTCAGTTCCTGAAGCCGGCGCAAGGTGGCAGGGGTGCAGCCATCGGGCGGCGCGAAGGGATCGGCGAAACACACGTCGCGGATTTCCAGGTTGGGCCTGAAGTTCACCGCGGCGCCGTCGATGCTGTAAAGCGCGACCACCGCCGTGGCCCAGCCGGCCTTGCGGGTATAAAGCGCGAAAAACCTGGCTTCCCCGCCTACCAGGCCAACTTCCTCGGCCAATTCCCGCAGGATGGCCACCTGGGCCGCTTCGCCCCGGCCGACCCCGCCGCCCGGCAGCCGCCAGCCGGCCGTATAGCGCTGCCGCACCAGCAGGACCCGCCCCTGATCGTCATAGACCGCCGCCGCCACGCCAAAGGAGGTGGGCGCCCACAGCACCCGCAGGGTCATGTACGCCCGGAAGACGATAAGTCTTAACACCCGTTAAATCTTTCTGCCGGTCACTGTCCTGTAACGGTTCAATAACCCCTTAAATGTAACCTGCGGTAGAACATTTTAGCCTAACGGCTAGTCACCATCGCGGATATTCCGCGTGTGTCCAGGGCGCAAGAACCAATGTCCGGTGCCGGATTCGAGAGCCTGAAGGCGCTCATTGTCGAGGACAATGCGCATATGCGCTCGCTCCTGCGGGCGCTGCTCAATTCCATCGGCATCAAGGAAATCGCCGAGGCCGCCCATGGCCAGGCCGCCATCGACTCGCTGCGCGAGCGCAAGTCCGATCTTGTCCTCTCCGACATGGCGATGAAGCCGATGGACGGGCTGGAATTCACCCGCCATGTCCGCAACCATGAACACAGCCCCAACCCGTTTGTGCCGATCATCATGATCACCGGCCATACCGAGAAACACCGGGTGGAACAGGCGCGCGACGCCGGCGTCACCGAATTCCTGGCCAAGCCGATCACCGCGCACAACCTGTTCTCGCGCATCGCCGAGATCGTCGAGCGCCCGCGCGCCTTCGTGCGCTGCGACAGCTATTTCGGCCCCGACCGGCGCCGCCGCATGATCGACGACTATGCCGGCCCGTGGCGCCGCAAGGAAGATTTCCAGGACATGGATGTGCGCTGATGACCAAGCAAGCCCCGGCCGAAGCCCAGTTCATTGCGCCCGATGCCTATCCCCAGATGATGAGCAAGCAGGCCGCCGCCAATGCCATGAAGGTGCTGCGCTCCGCCCAGACCGCCGTGAAGGCGCAGGTTGCGATCGAGACCCATATCCCGCCCATGCGCGCCGCCATCCTGCAATATGTCGAGGAGCTGGAAGACGCCTCGGGCGATCTGCGCGCCATATTCGACAAGGTCCATGAGATCCGCGGCTTCGCCGAGACTGCGGGCCTGGTCACGACGGGGCGCATCGCCGACATCTTGTGCCGCTACATGGACGACATGTACCGGATCGGAAAACCGATGGACACGATGATCGTGAAGCTGCACGTCTCGGCCATCGCGCGGGCCGCCCGCGCCGAGGATGATGACGTCAAGATGGGTGAAGTGGTGGCGGCCGAGCTGGCCGCCCTGGTGGCGCGCCGCCTGGCGGAAGCCCGCTAGGTCCCTAAGTCCTTGTTGGTCACCAGCCGTTAAGGTTTTAAAGCCGCGTCCATGCGGGACAATTCACCCCTCCTTAAGCCCTGACGTTAATACTGATCCCAGGGATCATTGGGTTTTCTTTCCATGCTTCAGATCGGCGGCATTGTCGTCCTCTTCGCCTGCGTGTTCGGCGGTTACCTGATGACCGGCGGTTCGCTGGGCGTTGTGATCGAGGCCGCGCCGCACGAATTGCTGACCATCTTCGGCGCCGCCCTGGCCGCCATGCTGATCGCCGGCTCCATGTACAACATGAAGAAGATCGCCGGCTCTCTGGGCAAGGTGATCAGCGGGCCGATGTGGAAGCCCAAGGATTATAACGACCTGCTCTGCCTGCTTTTCCTGCTGGCCAAGACGATGAAATCCAAGGGCCTGATCGCCCTGGAAGCGCATATCGAAAAGCCGAGCGAGTCCTCGATCTTCAAGCGCTATCCCAAGATCTGCAAAGATCATTTCGCGCTGGATTTCATCTGCGACACGCTGCGCATGATGACCATGAGCCTGGAAGACCCGCACCAGGTCGAGACCGCCATGGAAAAGCAGCTGGAAAAGCATCACCACGAAGCGTTGGTCGGCGCCAATGCGCTGCAGTCCATGGCCGACGGGTTGCCCGCGCTGGGCATCGTCGCCGCCGTGCTGGGCGTCATCAAGACCATGGGCGCGATCAGCGAACCGCCCGAAGTGCTGGGCGAGATGATCGGCTCGGCGCTGGTCGGTACCTTCCTGGGCGTGTTCCTGGCTTACGGCATCGTCGGCCCGCTGGGCACCCGCCTGAAGGCGGTGATCGACGAGGACGCGCTGTTCTATCACGTCATCCGCGACATCCTGGTCGCGCATCTGCACGGCAATGCGGCGCAGGTGTCGGTGGAAATCGGCCGCGGCAGCGTGCCGAGCGAATATCAGCCCAGCTTCCAGGAACTGGAAGCCTCGCTGAACAGCATCCCGCCCGAAGGCGCCTGATCCGCTTCTATTCCTTGTATTGTTCCCAACGCGCCCTGTAGGCGTCCTGGGCTTCGCTCAGCGACACAAAGAACATCGCCAGCGCGCCCGCGAACACACCCAGCGGCACGGCATAATAGACTTCGACGTCCGTGCCGAAGGCGACAATGCCCGTCACCAGCACGCCCGTTAGCTGCGCCACACTTCTTGGAATCGGCAATCCGCCCCGCATAACAGGAGTGTTAGGAACGGGCTGTGCCAAAGTGAAACAATCCCTGCGGACAAGGTTAATCTCCACAGGCTAACCTTACCGGCGTCCCACGAAAAGAGCCGAAAAGCCTAGAGCCGGACGCTGCCGTGATCGCCGGTGGCGGGTTTCCTGCCCGTGGCGGCCGCGACCAGCATGTCGGCATAGGCGATCAGCTTGCCGGGGCTTTCCCAATATTCGGCGCTTGCCGGCGTGACGGTCAGAAGCCGGATGCGCGGATCTTCGGGACCATCCCACCAGGCCTTGTCGAAGGCAGTCCACAATTCCTTGATCCTGGCGCGGTCGTCGGAGGCGCGCGCCTGGCCATGCACCACGACAAAGCTGACGCCTTTCTGGAACGACAGGATCACTTCGCTGTGGGCCTGGATCTGCTGATCGGAATCTTCGCCCTTGTTGGCCAGGATATAGATCGCGCCCTCGTCTTCCCTGGCGGTCGCCGCCATGGGTCGGGCATCCAGCCGGTCGCCGTCATGGGTCACCAGCAGCGCCATGGGAATATCCTGGATCAGTTTCCAGACATGCTGGGGGGATTTGGTGTCGGTCATGGCGCGCTCCGGTTCTTGCGTTAAGCAAACACCGGGGGCGTGTTCCGGTTCCTAGAGCTGCCTGAAGCCCCGGGCCGTCAGCTGGTCGCGGATCGCCTGGGCGTGTTCGGCGTCGCGCGCTTCCACCACCAGTTCCAGGGTGGCGGACTTGGCGGGAATGCCCGCCATCATGCGGTTGTGAGAAACCTCCAGCACATTGCCCCCAGCATCGGCGATAATGCGGGAAATATCGGCGAGCTGGCCGGGACGGTCCTCGATCTGCAGCACCAGAAGGATGATGCGGCCTTCGCGGGTCAGCTCGCGCAGGATCACGTTGGACAAAAGCCGCATGTCGATATTGCCGCCCGACATCACCACGCCGACCTTCTGGCCGGCAAATTGCGCGGCATGACCCAGCAGCGCGGCGAAGCCCGCCGCCGCGGCGCCTTCGATCACGGTCTTTTCGATTTCCAGGATCATGGCCAAGGCATGCTCGATCTCGTCCTCGCCCGCCACGAAGATGTCTGTGACCAGTTCCTTGCAGATGGCGGTGGTCAGCGCGCCCGACTGCTTGACCGCGATGCCTTCGGCGATGGTCGCCACCACCGGCGCGGGCGGCGGCGCGATGCCTTTCAGGGCATCGAACATGGCCGGGTACAGCGCGCTCTGGGCGCCATAGACTTTTAAACCGGGTTTCATCGCCCTGGCGGCGATGGCGCAGCTGGAGATCAATCCCCCGCCGCCCACCGGCACGATCAGGGCATCGAGCTGGGGCACATCCTCCAGCATCTCCATCGCGCAGGTGCCCTGCCCCGCGATCACCAGGGGATCGTCATAGGGATGAATGAATGTCAGGCCCTGCTCGGCGGCGATGCGGCGGGCTTCGGCATCGGCTTCCACCAGGCTGGCGCCATGCAGGATCACGGTGGCGCCGAAATCGCGCGTATGCTTGACCTTGTTGAAGGGCGTGGTCACCGGCATGACGATGGTGGCCGGAATGCCCAGACGGCCGGCGTGATAGGCGACGCCCTGGGCATGGTTGCCGGCGCTCATCGCGGCGACACCGCGCTTTCGCGCGTCGGCGCTCAGCGACAGGATGCGGTTCAGCGCGCCGCGCTCCTTGAAGCTGGCGGTGAATTGCCGGTTCTCGAATTTCAGCCACACCTCGCAGCCGGCGATATCCGACAGGGTGCGCGAATGGCGGGTGGGCGTGCGCACAAGATAAGGCGCAATGGCGGCCTGTGCTTTCTGGATGTCGGCAAAGGTCGGAGCGGCGGTCACGGACACGTCCTTTGCCAGAAGGTCCGGCATTCCTTACCCGCGCAGTTCGCGCGGGTAAGGAATGGTAGCAGCGGCAGGATTTGAACCTGCGACCAAAGGATTATGATTCCCCTACTCTACCACTGAGCTACGCTGCCAAGCCGGGACGGACGCACCTGGTCCGGGCGCGGGGTTTAGTCCGGCCCGCTCGGGACTGTCAAGTTTTCGGAGGTTTCGGCGTCCAGCAGGGCTGTATTTGCTGGGTTCCGGTCAGCTGGCGCTGTCTTCGGGCGGAGTGACCTGCCCGGCCTTGCGCCGTGCGGTTTCCTCGGCGCGGCGATCGGCTTTTTCCTTCACCTTGGCGGCCTGGGCGCGTTCGCGCTGCAAGCGATCCTGCGAATAGTTGGGGGGTCTGGGCGCCATCGGTCTCTATTCCTGGGACACAGGTTCGCGGGCTTGGTCAGGCCGGGCAGCCAGTGCCCAGACTTCGCCCGCCTTTTCGGCGGGACGGTAAAACAGTGCGGTGCCGGAGGCGCCATCGCCGCTGCAGAACTGGCGGAAGGTGCGTTCCACATCGGCTTCCAGCTTGAGCGGGATCTCGCGCGCAACGGCCTCACGGCCCTTGCGGATGGCGCGCATCACCGACCAGCGCCGCAATCCTGCGGGGTGGGGCGCCAATGCGGCGACCAGCTCTTCCACGATGGTTGCGCGCGGTGCGCGGTCATGGGACATGGAATCTCCTTTGCGGGAAAAACAAAACAGGCGGCGAAGACGTTGGTCTTCAGCCGCCTGCCCTGTTCAACAATTTAGGCGTTCTGCAGGTTCACGGCCTTGGAGCCCTTGGCGTCGGGCTGGATGTCGAAGGAAAGCTTCTGGCCTTCCGACAACGAGGTCATGCCGGCGGCTTCCAGCGCGGTGGCGTGAACGAACACGTCCTTGGCGCCGCCTTCCGGTGCGATGAAACCAAAACCCTTGGCGGAATTGAAGAACTTTACGGTTCCGATAGTCATGATGATGTCCTTTGCAAATGATCATCCGGACGGATGTCAGGAAGGCGAAAACATCAATTCGGGAAGTGTCTGGGCCAGGCGCGCGCGAGGCGGGTCGGGATTGGCGCTTCTTCTGGAGCAGTCGCGAGGGGGCTATGCGCCTTTATCGGGCATAACACAAGGCGGCCTTCGTTGCGCACGGCCCCAGGGAACCTTGCCCTGCGCCAAAAGCGGCCGAATACGGGGATTTGGCGCTCACGGCAAAGGCCCGGCGGCTTTCGCCCCCGGGCCTTTGTAGTCATCAGAATTGAAGTTCCGTCTGAACGGACTCTTCAGCGGCGATCATAATTTCCAGAGTGCTGCTCACGGTTGTCCCGGCGTGCAGAGCGCATGTCATCGCGCAACTGGCTCAACTGATACTCGACATCCTGGGCGTTGAAGCGCCCACGGCGCTGCTGCGCGTCTGCGCGATACTGGATCTGCTGCAACCGCTGGGAAAACCTGCGGGCTTCATAGCGGTTCAGCGAACCACGTTCGCGCGCCCGGTCGATGGACGCCGATATGTGACGATAATCGGAGCCGAAATCCTCATAGGACTCCACGCCCCAATAGTCGTTTTCATCCGCGGCAACGGCATAGCCGGGACCATAATAGTTCAGCGCCGCACCGCGATCGCCACGGCCATCATAAGGCTGGCTATATCCCGTCCGGTAGTTGTCGCGATTGCAATCCTGGGCCCGGGCGATCGCATTGCCTGCCAATCCGCCGACGACCGCGCCGGCTATCGCGCCGCCTGCATTGTGCGTGGCAACCCCGCCGATCGCGGCGCCACCGGCCGCGCCGAGCACAGTGCCCGTGGTGTGATCGCGTCCGCTGCAATCATCCGCGAATGCGGCGGTTGCGCTCAAAAGGCCAAACAGACAGGCGATTGCTGAATTACGGGCAATTTTCATCGGGGAACTCCAAGTTGACACTGGCAGAACCCTTCGCGCCCCTTAAAGTTCCTCATGGTGTCCGACTTAATTGGCCGAAGCCTGACAATAGCGAACCATAACGGTCAGGATGAACGTCATGCCGTTCCAGTTATCTGCAGCCGGAAAGCCAGGTTGAACGGCATAGGGTTGGCATGGCGGTCTATCCAGGATGATCCCGCACGCATGCCGACAATTGATTTGAATCAATTCCTGGGCGGAACCATTGCCCCAGCATAACCTGATGAACCAGGACGCATTCCCCTATCAGCTTCTGGGCGCCGCCGATGGCGTTCGCGCGCTTGTAGAGCGATTTTATCAGCAAATGGATCGCAGCCCCCAATATGCAGGCTTGCGAAAGCTGCATCAGGACGATCTCTCCCAGACCAAGGAATTGCTGTTTCAATTCCTGAGCGGATGGCTGGGCGGTCCCAACCTGTATTTTCAGGGCCCTGGTCATCGCTGCGTGATGTCCGCCCATCACGCCATAGCGATTGGCGCGGAAGAGGTTGACCAGTGGCTTGGCTGCATGAATGAGGCGTTGCAGGAAACCAGCCTCGAAAAGGACGTCCACGACCGGATAGTGCTGGCAT
>CANGRN010000035.1 GCA_947455695.1 Alphaproteobacteria bacterium | reverse complement strand
GTGGCGATTGACCGCGACATTTTCACCGCGCGACTGAAGCGGGCGCTGACGCTGCGCGACTCCATTTATGACAGGCCCTTCTACCGGCTGGTGCATGTCGAGGGCGACGGCTTGCCGGGACTGGTGATCGACCGCTTCGACGACACCTTGACGGTGCAGGTCGGCACCGCGGGCATGGAGCGGCAGATCGAAACCCTGATCCAGTCGCTGGAAATCGTGCTGAAGCCCAAGACCATCATGCTGCGCAACGATGCGCCCTCGCGCGGGCTGGAAGGCCTGGACAGCTACGTCAAGACGGCCAAGGGCACCGGCCACCGCATCGCGGTGGAAGAAAACGGCACGCGCTATATCGCCGACCTCGCCGAAGGCCAGAAGACCGGCTGGTATTACGACCAGCGCGACAACCGCGCCTTCATCGCGCGCCTGGCCAAGGGCAAGACCGTGCTGGACGCTTATTCCTACACCGGCGGCTTTGGCATCCTGGCGGCGAAGTCGGGCGCCAAGGAAGTCGTGTGCCTCGACAGCAGTGCGCCGGCGCTGGCGATCGCCGAGGAAAGCGCCCGTTCCAACGGCGTGACCATCCAGGCGGTGAAGGCCGATGTGTTCGAGGAACTGGAACGGCTGAAGGCCGCCGGCGAGACCTTCGACATCGTGCTGACCGACCCGCCGCCCTTCGTGAAATCGAAGAAGGATCTGGAACCCGGCGCCAAGGCCTATCGCAAGCTGGCGCGCCTGGCGGCCGACGTCACCGCGCCGGGCGGGCTGATGATGATCGCCTCCTGCTCCCACAATATTCCGCCGGAACGCTTTGCCCAGGAATGCGCCCAAGGCCTGCTGCGTGCGGGCCGCCGCGCCGCGCTGATCCGCCAGTCGGGCGCAGGGCCGGATCATCCGGTACATCCGCTGTTGCCGGAAAGTGCGTATCTGAAGGCGCTGGCTTACGCGTTGGATTGATAATTACGGCGCGGGCCTTTTGCCCGGTGGCGTCGTCGCGCGTGCTCACGTGCGTTAAGCACGCTCCGCGCGACGCTCCTGGCCACCAGCCAAATTCCTCGCGCCTGTTCAGATGCTAACTTGCGTGCCCAGCTCCACAACCCTGCCAGGCGGCAGGTGGAAGAAGCGTGCGGGCGACAGGGCATTCGACGCCAGCCACATATACAGCGACACCCGCCAGCTCTTCATGCTGGGATTGACGCCCGCCACCAGTGTCTCGCGCCCCAGGAAATAGGTTGTGGCGTCGGGCTCCAGCGCAAGGCCCTGCGCGCGCGCCAGATTGAGCGCTTCGGGAATGTCCGGTGTCTCGATGAAGCCATAGGATATCCGCACCGCGAAAAAGCCTTTGCCCAGCTTCTCCACCGTGACGCGCTTGGCTTTGGAGACAAACGGCGTGTCGGCCACGTTGACCGAACAGATCACCACCCGTTCATGCAATACCTTGTAATGTTTCAGGCTGTGCAGCAGCGGGTTCGGTACGGCATCCAGCCGCGGTGACAGGAAGACGGCGGTGCCGGCGATGCGCTGGCTGAACTTGTCGGCCCGGTCTAGGAACAGGTCCAGCGCCAGCGAATTGTCGCGCATGGCTTCCAGATGTGCCCGCCGTCCCATGCGCCAGGTGTCCATCACCACGAACGTCGCGGCGGCAACCGCCAGCGGCAGCCAGCCGCCCTGCACCAGCTTGAGCGCGTTGGAGCCCATGAAGGCGACATCGATCAGCCCCAGCGCGCCGAAGATCGCGATCACGCTGCTGCGCTTCCACTTCCAGCGATAGCGCGCCACCACCGCCACCAGCGCGGTGGAAATCACCATCACGCCGGTGACCGCGATTCCGTAGGCGGCAGCCAGCGAATCCGACGTCTTGAAGATCAGCACGATCAGCACCACGCCCACCGCCAGCATGGCGTTGCTCTTGGGGACATAGATCTGGCCCATCTCGGCGGCGCTGGTGTGGCGGATTTCCATGCGCGGCAACTGGCCCAGCTGCACCGCCTGGCGGGTGATGGAGAAGACGCCGCTGATCACCGCCTGCGAGGCGATGATGGTGGCGATGGCGGCCAGCGCCACCATGGGATAGTGCAGCCAGCCCGGCACCAGGGCATAGAACAGGAAGGGCGCGGCGCCCGGATCGGACAGCAGCAGCGCGCCTTGGCCGAAATAGTTCAGCACCAGCGCGGGAAAGGCGAAATACAGCCAGGCCCAGCGGATGGCGCGCGCCCCGAAATGGCCCATATCGGCATACAGCGCCTCGCAGCCGGTGACGGCCAGCACGACGGAGCCCAGCGCGACAAAGGCAGTCCAGGGCTCGGTGCGAAACAGATTCAACGCATAGACGGGATTGGCGGCAAACAGGATCTGCGGCTGCTTGAGGATTTCAATGCCCCCCAGAACCGCCAGCACGATGAACCAAACCACCATCACCGGCCCGAACACCTTGCCGATCTTGTCGGTGCCGCGGCTTTGCATCAGGAACAGGCCGACCAGGATCAGCAGGGTGAGCGGCAGGATCCAGGGCTTGAAGGTGTCCGATGCGCCCAGGCCTTCCATCGCCGACAGCACCGAGATGGCCGGCGTCAGCATGCCGTCGCCATAGAACAGCGCCAAACCCATCAAGGCCGCCACGCCGATGGCGGTCTTGGCCCTGCGCGAGACCGGCGCGCGGTGCGCCAGCGCGGCCAGCGCCATGACGCCGCCCTCGCCATTGTTGCCGGCGCGCATGATGAAGCCGACATATTTGACGGTGACCACGATCACCAGGGCCCAGAAGATCAACGAGAGCGCGCCATAGACGGCGGCCTGGCTGGCAGCGTGACCGCCAACGGCAAGCGCCGATTCGCGCATGGCATAAAGCGGTGAAGTGCCGATATCGCCGAACACCACGCCCAGTGCGCCAATGGTGAGCGACAGGTCGCGCTTAAGGCTGCGCCCGGATGTCGCCTCGATGTCCTGTTTCATGGTTGGGGAAAATGCCTCGCTCTAAAAGCAGGCCGGGCGGTGAGAAGGCGCCGTCAGGTCTCGTTACTGGTGCACAATGCAGCCAGACTCAGATCGTGATCTGTGTTCCCAATTCTACCACCCGGTTGGGCGGCAGGTGATAGAAGCGGGCGGGTGATAATGCCGCACCCGCGAGCGCGCGATAGAGCCGGTTGCGCAGGACGCCCAGTTCGGATTTTTCCGCCGGTACCAATGTCTCGCGGCCGATAAAGAATGTGGCGGTGTCCACGTCCAGCGCCAGGCCGAAGCGGCGGGCTTCCTGCAATGCCTGCGGCACGTCCGGTGTCTCGTAGAAGCCGTGATGGATGCGGATGGTGTAAAAGCCCTTGCCCAATTTCTCGACGTCCAGGCGCTGGGCCGGCGCGACCAGGGGTGTGTCCTCGACCACCACATTCACGATCACCACGCGCTCATGCAGGATCTTGTTGTGCTTGAGATTGTGCAGCAGGGCACCCGGCACGATGTCGGTACGCGACGACAGGAACACGCCTAGGCCCGCCACGCGCACGGTGCTCTTGTCGGCCCGCTCCAGGAACAGCGACAGCGGCAGGGATTCGGAACGGACTTTTTCCAGGTGGACGCGGCGGCCGCGCCGCCATGTGTCCATGCCTACAAAGACGCAGAAGGCGATGAACAAGGGCAGCCAGCCGCCTTCGGGAATCTTCAGCGAATTGGCGACGAAGAACAGCATGTCGCTGACGCCCATGGCGCCGAACAGGGCGATGACGAACCAGAAGGGCCAGCGCCACTGCTTGCCCGCCACGATGCCGGCATTGAAGGTGTCGATCACCATGACGCCGGTCACCGCGATTCCGTACGCGGCGGTCAGGGCGTCCGAGCTCTTGAAGATCAGCACGATCAGCACCACGCCGACCGCCAGGAAGGCGTTCATGCGCGGCACATAGATCTGGCCGTAATCGGTGGCGCTGGTGTGACGGATTTCCATGCGCGGCAGCTGGCCCAGCTGCACCGCCTGCTGGGTCATGGAGAAGACGCCGGTAATTACCGCCTGCGAGGCGATGATGGCGGCCAGGGTCGCCAATATCACCATCGGGATATGGGCCCAGTGCGGAATGACCGAGAAGAAGGCGATCTCCGCCTGTTCGGGATTGCGCAGCAACGCCGCGCCCTGGCCGAAATAATTCAGCAGCAGCGCGGGCAGCGCGACGAACAGCCAGGCATACTGGATGGGCTTGCGGCCAAAATGGCCCATGTCGGCATACAAGGCTTCGCAGCCCGTCACCGCCAGCACCACGGCGCCCAGGCTCACGAACGCCACCCAGGGCGCATGCAGGAACATCAAAATCGCGTACCAGGGATTGAAGGCCTCCAGGATGCCGGGCGTGCGCAGCAGCGAGGCCAGGCCGAAGCCGCCCAGCGCGACAAACCACAACACCATCACCGGTCCGAACAGCCGGCCGATCTTGTGGGTGCCGCGGCTCTGGATCAGGAACAGGCTGGCCAGGATGGCCAGCGACAGCGGCACCACCAATGTCGCGAAGTGCGGGTTCTCGACCTTCAGGCCTTCCACCGCCGACAGCACGGTCACGGCGGGGGTCAGCATGCCGTCGCCAAAAAAGAGCGCCAGCCCGACAATGGCACCGATGCCGATGGTGGCCTTGATCCGGCGCGTCATGCCCGGCGAGCGGTGCGCCAGTGCGGCCAATGCGAGTGTGCCGCCTTCGCCATTGTTGTCGGCGCGCATGATGATCAGCACATACTTGACCGTCACCACCAGGATCAGCGCCCAGAAGATCATGGAGAGCGAGCCCATTACCGCGACGTGGTTGGGCAGGCCGCCTTCGGTCGCCAGCACGGTGGCGCGCAGGGCGTAAAGCGGGCTGGTGCCGATGTCGCCAAAGACCACGCCCATGGCGCCCAGCATGAGCCCGAACATGGTGTGGCGGTTGCAGTCGGGCGCCTTATGCTCGCCATCGCCCTCGGACACACCCGCCAGCGGATCGCTGGCAAGATGCTCCGCCGCCGGCTCCGATGCGGGCGTCTGTCCAGGCTCGGGCAGGTTTGTGATCACAGGCGGTGTGGCATCAAAGGACGTGTAAACCCTCGATTGCGTAACCCCCTCAGGTCCGCAAGGGGCGGGACACTAGGCCCGGACCCGACTCGCTCACAATGGGGAGAGGCAGAATAGCGCAGCGGCGGGGGTAAGTCGCGGGTCCGGCTAGTTTATTTCATCGACCAGGGCGGTGGCGCCCATGCCGCCGCCGCCATCGGCCACCAGATCGGGACGATCTTCTGCGTCCGGTACGCTGCTACCGGACCCGCCGATGAAGCCTTGCACGGGGAACAGCTTAACCCCCCAACCGCCGGTCCTGAGATTGTAGACCCGCACGGCTGACCAGTCGTTGGCGCTGCTGACATCTTCCACCGGGTTGTTCACATAGATGGAACCGTCATCGAACCAGTTGGCGTGGTCGATCCGGATCTCCCGCGGGCCCACCACCTTGCGCACCACCGCGACATGGCCGTGGTCGGGGCCGGCATAATCGTGCAGCACCATCACCGCGCCGGGCTGGGGCAGGGATCCACGCGGATATTTGCCTTCGGCCTTGTCCCACCAGGTGGTGGCGTCGCCGAAAATCTTGATGCCGGAATGTTCGCGCGCATAGGGCACGCATTGTATCGGCTTGTGGGTGTCGTTCCGGACCACGGCGTGGCCGACCTCGCGCGGCATCGGCGTCTGGCTGTAGTCCATGACATCGGGGCCGGCGCAGCCTTCGAGGGCAATCGCCAGGAGCGCCGCTACCGCCAATCTTGCCAATGTGCCCATGCCGCTTCGCTCTCGCCTGCCGAAGCCTGCCCCATCAGCCCTCAAACCAGGGTTAGGAACAGGCGTCGACCTTTAGAGACTAAAAGGCGCAGGTTTTTGTTAACGACCGGTTTACGATCACTCGCCCGGGGTGATTTGCTGGCGCACGGCGCGCGGGGCGATGGCGCCCATGGCGCCGATGGAAACAAGCCCGGATACCGCAAAGAAGAAGAACAGCGCGTTCCAGTTGGATTCGGCGAAGGCGAAGATGGGCAGCACCACGCCCACCACCAGTTCGGGCACGCCGCGCCAGCCGCCTTTTTGAATTTCGCCCACGCGGGTGGTGCGGTTGAAATCCATGCGGCTGGAGAAGAAGGCGTCGAAGGTGGCGCGGGTGTTGGCCAGGATCAGGCCGGAAGGGAACACCACCGACAGCAGCAGCGATGGGATCAGTTTGGCCTCGCGCTGGCGATGCAGCATGCGCTGGCCCAGATAGAGATACCCGATGGATGAGGCGATCCCCAGCGCGGTGACCAGCAGGCCCAGCCAGGCGACGCCCGGGTAATAGACAACGCCCATATACATCAGCATCAGCGAGATAACGGCGCTTGTGAAAGCCAGCATGTAGAAGGCGAACTGGCACATCTGCAGCGACATGGCCGCCTTCTTCCAGATGGGCATGGCGCTGGACCAGATGGTGGGCAGAAGCTTGCGCGCCACCTGGGCATGGCCTTTTGTCCAGCGGGCCTGTTGCGCACGCCACGCCGCAGCGGTCTGGGGCAACTCGCCCGGCACCACAAGGTCCGACACCATGGCGCCGCGCCAGCCCTGCATCATGCAGCGCATCGACAGGTCGAGATCTTCGGTCAGGGTATCGCCGGTCCAGCCGCCGCCCTGTTCGATGGCGGTGCGGTTCCACACCCCGGCGCTGCCGTTGAACGACAGCGGCAGTCCGGCGCGCCAGCGCGCTTCCTGTTCCACCGCGAAATGGGAATCCAGCAACAGGCCCTGCACGCGCGTCAGCCAGTTGGCCTCGCGGTTGGCATGGCCCCAGCGCGACTGCACGAAGGCAAGGCCGCTATCGGCCAGCAGCACCGGCACGGTACGGCGCAGGAAATCGGCCGGCGGCACGAAGTCGGCGTCCAGCACGGCCACGAAAGGCGCGTCGGAATGCGAAAGGCCGAAGGCGAGATTGCCCGCCTTGAAGCCTTTGCGGCTGCCGCGGCGCAGGATGTGGAAATTCACGCCTTCGGGAACCACGGCGCGCACGGCGATGGCCAGTTCGTCATGGCCTTCGCCATCGCCATCGTCCAGCAATTGAATGGTCAGGCGGTCGCGCGGCCAGTCCATCGCGGCGGCGGCGGCGGCGACGCGCACCGCCAGATGGCCTTCGTTGCAGACCGGGAGCTGCACCAGCACATGCGGCAGCTCGGCATCGTCCAATTCCGCGCGGTCCAGGTTGGGCTGCTTGCGGAACACGCGCACCCAGGCAAGGGCAGCCAGCTGAACCGAAAGCGTGCAAACGCAGATCAGGACCAGGCAGAGGGCAAACTGAAGGAATTGGGAAAGACCGTGCATGGCGATCGTTCAGGCCCCCACAAGGCTCGTTTTTAAGACCGGCAACCGGCCGTTCCGGCCCGTTTTGGACCTTTGACCGGTAATGCGGCACCGGACAGGGCGAACTTCCACTGACCGGCGGCCTTTAGCAAGAGGGTGCAGTGCAAAATGAACCTGCGGCCCAAGGGGAAGCCCCCGCAATATCAAGGCGCTGCGGGGAACCCCGTGACACAAAAAGACCCCGAAAAGCCCCTTAGGGAACTAGGAATTGGGGCCTGCCGTTCCCATAATAAGAGGACAATCCGTGAGGGGCACGGACAGGAGCTTGTTATGACCCGACTGAACCCTTCCTGGCGCCTGTTGGCCCGGACCCTTCCCTTAACCTTGGCGGCAGGTCTTTTGGCGGGGTGCATGGCGCCTTCGCCCTATGCCCCCCGGCTGGAAGGCCAGCGTACCGGCTATACCGACCGGGCCCTGACCCAGACCCGCTACCGCGTCACTTTCACCGGCAACACGGTCACCCCGCGCGAGACGGTGGAAAGCTTCCTGCTGCTGCGCGCCGCCGAAGTGACCCGCGCCGCCGGCTATACCAATTTTGTGTTCGACACCCGCAACACCCGCACCAACACCTCGGTGCAGACCGTCCCTTATGGGCCGCCGGCTGATCCCTTCTGGGGCGGCTATGGCCGTCGCGGTTTCGGCTATTGGGGCGGCTGGGGCTTTGCCTATGAGCCGGCGGTGGATGTGGTGGTGCGCACCAACTACGAAGCCTATGCCGAGATCGTGCTGCTGACGCCGGAGCAGGCGGCCAAGGAGCCGCGTTCTCTGAATGCCGCCGAAGTGATTGCCCGCATCGGCCCCGACGCGGCGCCTAAGCCGAACCAGACCTGATCGAAAACTCGCTATAGCCATCGCGCGAGGTCACGCCGTCAAAAGCGTGACCTTCGCCGTGGCACATGTGCGGAATGT
>CANGRN010000034.1 GCA_947455695.1 Alphaproteobacteria bacterium | reverse complement strand
GATCCAGTTCACCGGCACCGTCTCCAGCCGCGAGATGACCAACCAGATCCTGGATTCGATGGATATAGAGCGGGAGCGGGGCATCACCATCAAGGCCCAGACCGTGCGGCTGGATTACAAGGCCCAGGACGGCCAGGACTATGTCCTGAACCTGATGGACACGCCGGGCCATGTGGACTTCGGCTATGAGGTGTCGCGGTGCCTGGCCGCCTGCGAAGGCGCGCTGCTGGTGGTGGACGCCTCCCAGGGCGTGGAAGCCCAGACCCTGGCCAATGTCTATCAGGCGATCGATGCCGGTCTGGACATCGTGCCGGTGCTCAACAAGATCGACCTGCCGGCCGCCGAGCCCGAGCGCGTGAAGGCCCAGATCGAGGATGTGATCGGCATCGACGCCTCCGAGGCCATCCCGATTTCCGCCAAGACGGGCATCGGCATCGACCTGGTGCTGGAAGCCGTCGTCAAGCGCCTGCCCCCGCCCAAGGGCGAATTGAATGCGCCGCTGAAGGCGCTGCTGATCGATTCCTATTACGACGCCTATCTGGGCGTTGTGGTGCTGGTGCGCATCATCGATGGCGAACTGAAGAAGGGCCAGAAGATCCGCATGATGGCGGCCGATGCCGTCTATCAGGTGGAACAGATCGGCGTCTTCAAGCCCAAGAAGCTGGCGGTCGAGAAACTCGGTCCCGGCGAAGTCGGTTACATCACCGCCCAGATCAAGCAGGTTGCCGACACCAAGGTGGGCGACACCATCACCGACGAGCGCAAGGGCACTGCCCAGGCCCTGCCCGGCTTCAAGCCGGCGCAGCAGGTGGTGTTCTGCGGCCTGTTCCCGGTCGATGCGGCGCTGTTCGAGGATTTGCGCGAAGCGCTGGGCAAGCTGCATCTCAATGACGCCAGCTTTACCTATGAGACCGAATCCAGCGCCGCGCTGGGCTTTGGTTTCCGCTGCGGCTTCTTAGGATTGCTGCACCTGGAAATCGTGCGCGAACGGCTGGAGCGCGAATTCAACCTGGACCTGATCACCACCGCGCCATCGGTGATCTATCACATCTACATGAATGACGGCTCGATGAAGGAGCTGCACAATCCGGCCGACATGCCGGATGTGACCTATATCGATCACATCGAAGAGCCCTGGATCAAGGCGACGGTGCTGGTGCCCGATGAGTATCTGGGCAGCGTGCTCAAGCTGTGCGAGGACCGCCGTGGCCGCCAGGTTGAGCTCACCTATGCGGGCAACCGCGCCATGGTGATCTACATGCTGCCGCTGAACGAAGTGGTTTTTGACTTCTATGACAGGCTTAAAAGCGTGTCGCGCGGCTATGCCAGCTTCGATTATCACATCGAAAAGTACGAAGAAGGCGACCTGGTCAAGATGTCCATCCTGGTCAATGACGACCCGGTGGATGCGCTGAGCATGGTCGTCAACCGCCAGCGCGCCGAAGGCCGCGGCCGGGCGATGTGCGAAAAGCTGAAGGACCTGATTCCGCGCCACATGTTCAAGATTCCGATCCAGGCCGCCATCGGCGGCAAGGTGATCGCGCGCGAAACTCTCTCTGCGCTGCGCAAGGACGTGACGGCGAAATGCTATGGCGGCGACATCAGCCGCAAGCGCAAGCTCCTCGACAAGCAGAAAGAGGGCAAGAAGAAGATGCGCCAGTTCGGCAAGGTGGAAATCCCGCAGGAAGCCTTCATCGCCGCCCTCAAGATGGACGACAACTGACGTGCCCACGGTCGCGCTGATCGACTATGGCTCCGGCAATCTGGCCAGCGCGGCGAAGGCATTGGCGCGCGCCGCCAATGGCAAGTTCGACATCATTACCACCGCAGATCCGGAAGCTGTGCTGGAAGCCGAACGCGTCGTGTTGCCCGGGGTCGGCGCCTTTGCCGATTGCATGAAGGGCCTGTCCTCGGTGCCGGGCATGGTCCCGGCCCTGCGCGACAAGGTGCTGAAAGAGGGCGCACCGTTCCTCGGCATCTGCGTCGGCATGCAATTGCTGGCGACTGTCGGTGTCGAGTTCGGCCGTCATGCCGGCCTGGGCTGGATCGCCGGCGAGGTCGTGAAGATCACGCCCGATGATCCCGAATTGAAGATTCCGCACATGGGCTGGAACGAGCTGAAGATCGAACAGGATCACGCGTTGCTGGAGGGCATTCCGTCCGGCAGCCACGCCTATTTCGTTCATAGCTTCCAGCTCAAGCCGGTGCTGCCCGACGACCTGCTGGCCACCACTGACTATGGCGGCGCGCTGACCGCCATGGTGGGCAACGAGAATATCGCCGGCACACAGTTCCATCCGGAAAAGAGCCAGGCCACCGGCATCAGGCTGCTGGAAAACTTTTTGAAGTGGCGTCCATGATCATCTTCCCCGCGATCGACCTGAAGGACGGTGTCTGCGTCCGCCTGAAAAAGGGCGTGATGGAAGACGCCACCGTGTTCAACACCGATCCCGGCGCCCAGGCGAAAGCCTTCGCCGATCAGGGCTTCGCGTGGCTGCATTGCGTGGACCTGAACGGCGCCTTTGCCGGCCACAGCGCCAATGTCGAGGCCATCAAATCCATCCGCGCCGCCACCCCCTGCCCCATCCAGCTGGGCGGCGGCATCCGGGACATGGCCGCGGTCGAGGGTTGGCTGGCCGCCGGCATCACCCGGGTCATCCTGGGCACCGCCGCCCTGACCGACCCGCAATTTGTCAAAGACGCCGCCCGCGCCTTTCCCGGCCAGATTGTGGTCGGAGCCGATGCCAAGGGCGGCAAGATCGCCACCCAGGGCTGGGCCACAGTCAGCGAACTGACCCCCATCGATCTGGGCAAGCGCTTCGAGGATGCCGGGGTCGCGGCCGTCCTGTTCACCGACATTGACGGCGACGGGCTGCTCAAGGGGGTCAATGTCACGGCCACCGCGGCGCTGGCCCGGGCCCTGTCCATCCCGGTTATCGCCTCGGGCGGGGTCGGGTCCATCGCCGATATCGACGCCCTGCTGGCGGCCAATGAGCCGAATATCGAAGGCGTGGTGGTGGGCCGGGCGCTGTATGACGGCCGCATCGATGTGGCCGAAGCCCTGCGACGCACTAAATAGCGAGTCGGATCAAGCGCTTGAAGCGCTTGTCAGGACTTGCTCAACCGGCGTGTCAGCTCGTCCAGCTGCTCCAGGGATTTGTAAGTAATTCGCATTTCCCCACCTTTATCCCCTTTGTGGACGATATGAACCTTCAGCCCCAAGCGGTTGGAAATGCTGGTTTCCAGGTCTTTGATGTTCGGGTCGGGCGCGGGTTTTCCACCGGGCTTTTTCTTCTTGGCCGAACGCTGTTCGGCTTGGCGCACGGTCATCTCGCCGGCGATCAATTCGCGCGCCCGGGCTTCCGGATCGGCGACGCCTAACAGTGTTCGGGCATGGCCCGCCGTCAGCTTGCCCTCCCGCACCCAGGCCTTCACCTGCTCGGGCAGTTGCAAAAGGCGAATGGTGTTGGCGACATGGGAGCGGCTCTTGCCCACCTGCTGGGCGACCTCTTCCTGGGTGCGGCCGAACTTGGCGACCAGTTCCTGATAGGCGGCCCCCTCCTCCAGCGCATTCAGATCAGCGCGCTGGACGTTTTCGATGATGGCGATTTCCAGCGCCTGGTCGTCGGGCAGCTCGCGCACCACCACCGGCACGTCATGCAGCTTGGCCATCTGGGCGGCGCGCCAGCGGCGCTCGCCCGCCACGATCTCATAGCGGTCGGGGCCGATGGGCCGCACCAGGATGGGCGACAGGACGCCCTGCTCCTTGATCGAGGCCGCCAGGTCCGCCAGCGGCTGGTCGTCGAAGGTCTTGCGCGGCTGGTACTTGCCCGGCTGCAGGAAGGCGACCGGCAAGGTCCGGGTGTCTTTGCGGGCGACGGGCTCGCCCTTCACCGCGGCGACTTCATCGCCGATCAGCGCCGAGAGCCCGCGTCCAAGTCCGCGGGGACGATCTTGTGGCGGAGGATTCATGCTGCGGCCCTGATCCGTTCGCGCTGGATCAGCTCGCCCGCCAGCTTGATGTAAGCCTGGCTGCCCGGACAACGCAGGTCATAGACCAGCGCCGGCACGCCGTGACTGGGCGCTTCGGAAATACGCACGTTTCTGGGAATCACGGTGGTGTAGACTTTCTCGCCCAAGGTGGCGCGCACGTCATCGGCCACCTGGTCGCTCAGCTTGTTGCGCTTGTCGAACATGGTCAGGACGATGCCCTGGATCTCGAGCGTGGGATTCAATTTCTCGCGCACCAGTTCGATGGTCTTCATCAATTGCGAAAGGCCTTCCAGCGCAAAGAACTCGCATTGCAGCGGCACCATCACCGCATCCGCCGCCGCCATCGCGTTCAAGGTGAGCAGGGTGAGGGACGGGGGACAATCGATCAGGATGTAGGAGAAGGCATTTTCTCCGTGTGCGGAGTATTCCTCGATCGCATCGCGCAGGATGAAATTGCGCCGGGCCATGTCGGCCAGTTCCAGTTCGGCGCCCGACAGGTCGACCGTCGCCGGCACCAGCGAGAGGCCGGGAATGCGGGTGGGCACGATGGCCTCGGCCAGCCTGGCCTGGCCGGTCAGCACCTCATAGGTGGTCAGCTTGCGGTCCTGGCGGTGCAGGCCCAGCCCGGTGGACGCGTTGCCCTGGGGGTCGATGTCGATCACCAGGGTCGGCTCGCCCACGGCGGCCAGCGCGGTGCCCAGGTTGATGGCGGTGGTGGTCTTACCGACCCCGCCTTTTTGGTTGGCGACGACCAGGACGCGCGGTTTTTTGGGAAGTGACATGACGGGGGCCCAGCTCTCTCACGGTCACTATAGCACCCGAAGGATCGGTCTGGCTTGGGACCTGAGAGACCTTGATGTTCCAATATTTAGCGGCTTCCGTCAATTCGGACCCCACATTTTGTCCTTTGAGGAATAGGCAAACACTGTTCGGACTCATGAACCTGTGGGCATATTCCAGGAGCTGGGGCAGGGGGGCGCAGGCCCGGGCCGTCACCACATCGAAGGGTCGAGGAGGCAGGTCCTCCATCCGCGCATTTGCGATTGAGACGCGCAGGACCATGCGGTCCGCCGCAGCCTGCAGGAAGGCGCACTTCTTGGTGGTGGCCTCGTGAAGTGTAACCGCTAGTTCCGGCCGCATGGCGGCCAGCACCAGCCCCGGAAAGCCGGCGCCGGAGCCCAGATCGGCCAAGGTCTTTGCGGTATCTGGGATGAGGGGGGCCAACTGGGCGCTATCCCAGAAATGGCGCTGCCACAGGTCGGGCAGTGTGCTGCGGGCCACCAGGTTATGGCGCTCGTTCCAGTCCAGCAGCATGTCGGCATAGGCCTTCAGCCGGGC
The DNA here is from genome assembly GCA_947455695.1 of Alphaproteobacteria bacterium. Taxonomy (GTDB): domain Bacteria; phylum Pseudomonadota; class Alphaproteobacteria; order Micropepsales; family Micropepsaceae; genus Rhizomicrobium. The sequence goes on along the minus strand of CANGRN010000034.1, from coordinate 3,076 downwards.
CAATGTTTCACGTGAAACACCCGTCTGGGCCGCGAATTCTTCAGGCCCGAACGGCATTGCGGCCCTTCAGGCTTTTGACATGGGCCAAAACCAAGGTGAGGGCGGCAGCCGTGACGCCTTCGATACGGGAGGCCTGTCCCAGGGTCGCCGGCCGGATGGCTTCCAGCTTCTGGCGCACCTCGTTGGACAGGCCCACGACGGCGCCGTAATCCAGACCGGCGGGCAGGGCGCGGCCCTCATCTTTCCGGAAGGCGACGATGTCGGCATCCTGACGATCCAGATAACCGGCATATTGGGCGTCTATCTCCAGTTGCTCGACGATTCCGGGTTCCATGGCACCCAGTTCCGGCCATATCCGGGTCAGGACGGGAAAATCCGTCAGGCTGAGCAGGTCCAAGGCTGTCCGGCGGACACCATCCAATCGCACAGCCAGCCCATGCTTGGCGGCCTCGTTGGGGGTCATGTTCAAGGAACGCATTGTTTCACGTGAAACATCCAGCCTGGCCAGCTTGGCCGTAAAGGCTTCGGCCCGCTGCGAACCCACGATCCCGCCGTCTTGGCCCATTCGGGTCAGGCGCTGATCGGCATTGTCGGAACGCAGGGTCAGGCGGTATTCGGCCCGGCTGGTGAACATGCGATAGGGCTCGGACACGCCCTTGGTCACCAGGTCATCCAGCATGACACCGATATAGGCCTGGGCCCGATCCAGGATGACGGCTTCGGCTCCGCTGGCGGCCCGGGCGGCGTTCCAGCCGGCCATCAGCCCCTGCGCGGCAGCTTCCTCATACCCGGTGGTGCCATTGATCTGGCCGGCCAGGTAAAGGCCTGGCACGGATTTGACCTCCAACGAGGGGGCCAACTCCCGCGGATCGACATAGTCATATTCAATGGCATAGCCGGGCCGTTGCACCACCGCCTTTTCCAGCCCCGGAATGGTGGCCAGCAAAGCCAGCTGGACGTCCTGGGGCAGGGAGGTGGAAATGCCATTGGGATACACCAGATTGTCGCTAAGCCCTTCTGGTTCAAGGAAAATCTGGTGCGACTCGCGGTCGGCAAAGCGGTTGACCTTGTCCTCGATGGACGGGCAATAGCGCGGACCCGTCGAGGCGATCTGGCCCGAATACATCGGCGAGCGGTGCAGGTTGGCGCGGATGACTTCGTGGGTGGCCAGGGTGGTGCGGGTAATGCCGCAAGCGATCTGGGGCGTTGTGATCTTCCGGGTCAGGAACGAGAAGGGCAGGGGCGGATCATCGCCCTGCTGCATCTCCAGGCTCGCCCAGTCGATGGTGCGGCCATCCAGGCGCGGCGGCGTGCCGGTCTTCAGCCGGCCCATCTGCAAACCGAACCCATAGAGCGTCTTCGACAAACCGATCGACGGCGCTTCCACGCCATCGGCGATCTTCATGCGGCCGGCAGGAATTTTCGTCTCGCCGATATGGATCAGGCCGTTGAGAAATGTGCCGGTGGTGAGCACGACCTTGCTGCAGGCAATCTCATCGCCATCCGCCGTCAAAACACCAGCGACGTTTTCGTCCTTTAAAATCAGGTCTTCGGCGCTCGCCGCGCGAATTTCCAGGTTCGGAATGTCGCGCAGCATGGCCTGCATGGCTGCCCGGTAAAGCCTGCGATCGGCTTGCGCGCGCGGACCGCGCACCGCCGGACCCTTGCGCCGGTTGAGCAGGCGAAACTGGATTCCCGCTGCGTCCGCGACGCGTCCCATCAAACCGTCCAGCGCATCGATCTCGCGCACCAGATGGCCCTTGCCCACGCCGCCGATGGCGGGATTGCAGGACATCTCGCCCAGGGTCTCGAGCGTGTGGGTCAGCAGCAGGGTGCGGGCGCCAAAGCGCGCCGACGCCGCGGCCGCTTCGCAGCCGGCATGTCCTCCGCCAATGACGATGACGTCGTACTTCATCGGCGGCTCAATACGCGCCGCCAAATCCATCCACAAGCCCTGAACTATTTGAGACGGCGCACCGGCAGCTGGCGGCCGAAATGGCTGAGCTTCATGACATAAGCCCCGGCGCTGCCGCGCGAGATCGTCACCGTGTAGCGGGCGGCGGCATCGCGCAGGGTGCCGACCGGCTCGCCGGAGGTCTGGCGCCAGGACTGGCCGTTATCCAGGTTCACGGTCATGAACCCGCCCTCCACGTCATAGCTGACAAGGCGTGCGGTGATTTTATCAAAGGCGTCGCCATCAATGGGGCCCGGTTCGGACTGACGGCCGCCATCAGCGATGCTTTCAATGCCGAACTGCGCCACCGTCGTCTGCGGCGCGCGGCTGGGCGTGCTGCCAAAGATGCCGGAGAGAAAACCCTTGCGCACCCGCCGCACGGGCGCAGGGGCGGCAACCGTGGGCGCGGCGCTGGCCGCTTGCGGGGCAGGAGGTTGCGGGACGAACGCATTCAGCGCGCCAGGCACACGCACCACGGCAGAATCGTAACAGGCCAGCCGCTGCGCCTTGTCGCTGGTGCCCGAACACCGCAGCATTGCCGACAATGCGTCGTCGCGCTGATCGGCGCTGGCCGCCGTCGCAGCCAGCAACAGCAGCCCTGCAAAACCAAGCCTTTTCATCCCAGCCTCATTTCCCGATGCAGAAATCACGAAACACGAAATCCAGCAGTTCTTCCACGTCGACCCTTCCGGTGATGCGCCCAATGGCGCGCATCGCCAGGCGCAGATCTTCGGCCAGCAATTCGGGTTGATCCGCTGGTGCATTCTGTCCGTGCCGCAAATGTGCGAGCGCTTCGCTCAGGGCGTGGCGGTGACGTGGCCGGGTCAGCAGGGGCGCATCGCCGCGGTTCTCCAGCTTTTGCTGCACCTTTTGCTGCAGCAATTGCTGCAGCATAAAAAGCCCCTCGCCGGTCTTCAGCGAGATGGAAATGCCCTCGCGCGCAACACCCCCCTCTCGATCAAACAAGTCGGACTTGTTCCACACCACCAAATCGGGCTGCGGCAGATCGGCGGGCAATCCGGCGCGGGGATCGGCAAGACTGCCGTCGAGCAAGAGCAGGGTCATGCCGCCTGCCGCATGAGACAGGGCGCGGCGCACGCCTTCGGCCTCGATGGCATCCTG
>CANGRN010000033.1 GCA_947455695.1 Alphaproteobacteria bacterium | reverse complement strand
TGGAAGGTGGAAGAGAAGTTCCGCGCCGAGGGCCGGGCCAAGGACGACATCCCCAAGGACGTACTGCGCACCGAATGCCGCAAGTTCGCCGGCCACTGGCTGAACATCCAGCGCGAGCAGATCAAGCGGCTGGGCCAGATCGGCGATTTCGAACATCCCTACACCACCATGAACTTCAAGGCCGAGGCGGTGATCGCGCGCGAGGCGATGAAGTTCGTGGAGAACGGCCTTCTCTATCGCGGCTTCCGTCCGGTGATGTGGTCGCCGGTGGAAAAGACCGCGCTGGCCGATGCCGAGGTCGAATATCACGAGAAGCAGTCGCCCACTATCTATGTGAAGTTCCCGCTGGTGAAGTCGTCGCCCGAGCTGGCGCACACCTTCATCGTGATCTGGACCACCACGCCCTGGACCATTCCGGGCAACCGCGCCATCGCCTTCTCGCCGGAAATTTCCTACGGCCTGTATGAAGTGGCGGATGCCACCGACGGATCGCTGGCCCGTCCCAGCGAACATCTGCTGCTGGCCGACACCTTGGCCGAACAGGTCGCCAAGCATGCCAAGATGATGCTCTCCAGAGTGCGCACGGTTGCCGCGGACGAACTGAAATCGCTGGTGGCGGCGCATCCGCTGCGCAGCCTGGGCTATGATTTCGAAGTGCCGGTGCTGCCGGCCGGCTTCGTCACCGCCGATACCGGAACCGGCTTTGTCCATAACGCGCCCGGCCATGGCGAAGACGATTTCGAGCTGATGCTCAGCCTGGACCGCGACTATCCGGCCAAGAATCCGGATGCTTTCTCGCTGGTGCAGCCCGACGGTTCCTATGCTCCGCATGTCCCGGCTTTTGCCGGCAAGCGCATCCTGACGCCGGAAGGCAAGGACGGCGACGCCAATGGCGCGGTGATCAAGGAACTGATCGCGCATGGCAAGCTGCTGGCCAAGGGGTCCTTGCGCCATTCCTATCCGCACAGCTGGCGCTCCAAGGCGCCGGTGATCTTCCGCGCCACGCCGCAATGGTTCGTGGCGATCGACAAGCCGTTCCACGATGGCAAGACCCTGCGCGAGCTGGCGCTGAAGGCGATCGGCGAGACCAAATGGTATCCGCCGCGCGGCGCCAACCGCATCGGCTCGATGGTGGAAGGCCGCCCCGACTGGGTGCTGTCGCGCCAGCGCGCCTGGGGCGTGCCGCTGGCGATTTTCGTGGAAAAGAAGACCGGCCAGGTGCTGAACGATGCCGCCGTCTTCAAGCGCATCGAACAGGCCTTCGAAGCCGAAGGCGCCGATGCCTGGTTCATCTCGCCGCCATCGCGTTTCCTGGGCGAGGGACGAAATCCCGACGACTTCGAGCAGGTCACCGACATCCTGGATGTGTGGTTCGATTCCGGCTCGACCCATGTCTTTGTCGTCGAGCAACCGATTGACGCCAACTGGCCCAGGGCCGAGCGCGCCGACCTGTATCTGGAAGGCTCCGACCAGCATCGCGGCTGGTTCCAGTCCTCGCTGCTGGAAAGCGTCGGCACCACCGGCCATGCGCCGTACAAGGGTGTGCTGACCCACGGTTTCGTCCTGGACAAGGACGGCCGCAAAATGTCCAAGAGCCTGGGCAATACGTTGGCGCCGCAAGTCATTGCGGAAAAGAACGGCGCCGAAATCCTGCGCCTGTGGGCGGCGTCCTCCGACTTCACCGAAGATCTGCGCATCGGCGAGGACATCATCAAGGCCAATGTCGAGGCCTATCGCCGCCTGCGCAACACCATCCGTTTCATGCTGGCCAACCTGTCGGGCTTCGATGAGAAGGAACGCATCGGCTATGCCCAGATGCCGGAGCTGGAGCGCTTCATGCTGGCGCGCCTGGCCGAGATGGATGTCATCGTCCGCAAGGCCTACGAGAATTTCGACTTCGGGCTGGTGAACTCCACCCTGTTCAACTTCTGCACCAACGACCTGTCGGCCTTCTATTTCGACATCCGCAAGGATGCGCTCTATTGCGACGCCGCCTCAAGCGCACGCCGCCGCGCCACGCGGACCGTCACCGACGAGATTTTCCGCCGCATCGTCACCTGGTTCGCGCCCATCCTCTGCTTCACCATGGAAGAAGCCTGGACCCTGCGCTTTGGCATGGACCAGAGCGTGCATCTGCAGGATTTCTTCCCGGCGCCGGCGGAATGGGCCAATGCCGAACTGGTCAGGAAATGGACCCGCGTCCGCGAACTGCGCCGCGTGGTCACCGGGGCGCTGGAACTGGCGCGTGCCGACAAGACCATTGGTTCTTCGCTGGAAGCCGCCCCTGTGCTGGTGGTGAGCGAGGCGTCCGACAAGGCGCTTTTCGACTCCATCGACCTGGCCGAAATCGCCATCACCTCGGTCGCCTCGGTGGAGGTCGCCGCCAGCCTAGACGGACTTTATATGGTGCCGGAGATCAAGGGCGCGGCCGCCCGGTTCGTGAAGGCGTCGGGCGACAAGTGCGCCCGCTGCTGGCGCGTGCTGGAAGAAACCCGCGCCGACACCCATTTGTGCAACCGCTGCACCGATGCGGTCGGCGCCCTGGAGCCGGCATGACGTCGTCCACCAAAATGAGGCTGCAGCCGCGCGAGATCGGACTGATCGCCGCCGCGTTCGCGCTGGCGGCCGACCAGGGCTCCAAGCTGTTTATGCTCTATGGGGCAGGGTTCGCCCATATGGCGCCGGGCCAGTCGGTCCCGGTCTTGCCGTTTTTTAACCTGGTGATGGTTTGGAACCCGGGCATCTCCTACGGCCTGTTTCCCGCCTCCAGCGCCGCCGGCACCGCCGCGCTGGTGGGGGTGAGCATCGCCGCCGTGGCCGTGCTGAGCTGGCTTTTGTGGCGCGCCACCAGCCAGTCCCTGGCCATCGGCTATGGCCTGATCATCGGGGGCGCGCTGGGGAACAATCTGGTGGACCGGCTGGTCTATGGCCGGGTGGCGGACTTTTTCCACTTTTACGGCTTCGGTTATGACTGGTATGTCTTCAATATAGCTGATCTGGCGATCACCCTGGGAGCTGTGGCCATCCTGTATGATGTGCTCAAGCCTGAAACCCAGGGAATATCGTCCGATGGCCATGAGGTCTGAAATGAAACTGTTGAATGCGGCTTTGGCGCTTGGCCTCTGCACGGTCGTGCTGAGCGGCTGCGATTCCATCCGCAAGGTTGCCGGCCTGAACAAGAAATCGCCGGACGAGTTCGCCGTCACCACCAAGGCGCCGCTGGTGATCCCGCCCGATTTCAACCTGCGTCCGCCCATGCCCGGCGCGCCGCCGACCAACCAGCTCGATCCGTCCAGCAACGCGGAAGCCGCCCTGTTCACCAATGTCGATCCCCAGACCGTGGCCAACGGCATGCGCGGCAACTACACGCCGGGCGAAAAGATGCTGCTGGCTAATGCCAAGATCCAGCGCGCCGATCCGGCCATCCGCGCCCGCCTGAACGCCGACCAGCGCGCCGCGGTGCAGAATGCCGACCGCAGCTTCACCGACCGGGTGCTGAACACCGCCGCCACGCCCGATACCGGCAAGGCGGTCAACGCCGATGCCGAAATCGCCAAGGGCAGCAAGAAGCCTGGCTCGGCGCGTCCCGTGAAAAAAGAAGAGAGCGGCGGCTGGTTTGACTGGTTCTAAAGCCGTTTTTCTGCGCGCAGCATGCGTGATGGCGATTGTCTGTGCCGCGGTGTCCGCCTCGGCGCAGACCGACAAGTCCGCCAATCGCGCCAAGCTGTCTCAGCCTGCGCCGGTCAATCCGCGCCAGACCGGCAACAACACCTTCCAGTTCGCGCTGGCCAACGGCATGCAGGTGCTGGTGATCCCCGATCATCGCGCCCCCGTCGCCACCCAGATGCTGTGGTTCAAGGTCGGAGCGGTCGACGATCCGCCGGGCATTTCGGGCCTGGCCCATTTCTTCGAACACATGATGTTCCGCGGCACCAAGGCGGTGCCGGGCGATCTGTTTTCCCAGACCATCGCCAAGAATGGCGGCGAGACCAACGCCTTTACCGACCATGACTACACCGCCTTCTACGAACAGATCGCCAAGGACCGCTTGCCGCTGGCCATGAAGCTGGAGGCCGACCGGCTGGCCAATCTGGACCTGTCCGATTCCCATGTCGGGCCCGAGCGTGACGTGGTGCTGGAAGAGCGCCGCATGCGGGTGGAGAATGAGCCCCAGGCGCTGATGGGCGAGCAGATGCGCGCCGCCTTGCACCTGTCCCATCCCTATGGCCGCCCGGTGATCGGCTGGTCCGAGGAAGTGCGCCGCATCGACCGCGTTTCGGCGCAGAATTTCTATGACCATCATTACGCGCCCAACAACGCCATCCTGGTGGTGGCGGGCGATGTGACGCCGGATGAAGTGCGCAAGATGGCGCAGGATGCCTATGGCAAGGTGGCGGCGCGCGAACTGCAGCCCCGCGCCGAATTCACCGAGCCGCCGCGGTTGGCCGAAACCCGCATGTCCATCACCCGCGCCGATGCGCGGGTGCCGGTGTTCAGCCGCATTTATCGCGTGCCGTCCTATGCGGTGGGCACGCCCGGCCAGGCCGAAGGGCTGGAAACCTTCGCCCAGCTGCTGGGCGGCGACCAGACTTCGGTGCTGTACCGCGTTCTGGTGGAACAGAAGAAATTGGCCAGCGATGCGGGCGCCAGCTACGACGGCAATGTCCGCGACGCCGCCGAATTCTCGGTCTATGCCGTGCCGCGCCCCGGCGTCACCCTGGAAGCGCTGGAAAAGGCGATGGACCAGGTGCTGGGGGTCAGCGCATTGGCGCTGCCGCGCGATGCCGATCTGGCGCGCGCGAAGACCCAGCTGATCGCCGGCGTCACCTTCCGCCGCGACAGCCAGTTCGCGATGGCGAGCGCCTATGGCCAGGCCCTGACCATCGGCCTGACCGTGGACGATGTGAATGAATGGCCCGCCCGCATCCGCGCCGTCAGCGCGGAGAATGTGCGCAAGGCCGCGCAGTTGTTGTCCAAGAAGCAGGCGGTCACCGGTTACCTGATCCCGGGAGGCGCCAAGTGAAACGTCTTCTTGCCGCGCTCGCCATGACCTTGCTGGCCGCTCCCGTGCAGGCCGCCAGCATCCAGAACATCGATCTGGGCAAACGGGCGGAAGTCTGGTTCGCCGAAGACCACACCGTTCCCATCGTCGCGTTCAACATCTCGCTGCCGGCCGGTTCGGCGTATGATCCGGCGGGCAAGGCGGGATTGGCCGCCTTCACCGGCGCCATGATCGATGAGGGCGCGGGCAATCTGGACTCCAAGGCCTTTCATGAGGCGCTGGCCAACAAGGCCATTTCCTTCTCCGCACGGGCCGAGCGCGATTACCTGACCATTTCCATTTCCACCCTCAAGGAAAATGCGCCCGAGGCGCTGCATCTGCTGCAGCTGGCGCTGACGCATCCGCGTTTCGAAGGCGAAGCGCTGAGCCGCGTGCGCACCCAGATGATCCAGTCCCTGCAGCAGGAACAGGCCGAGCCGCAGCGCGTGGCTTCCCGCGGGTTCATGCGCCAGTTCTTCGGCGGTCATGCCTATGCCCATCCCGTCAATGGCGAGATCGAAAGCATTTCGGCCATCACTGCCAATGACCTGAAAAGCTTTGCCCGTACGCACTGGGTCAAGAACGGGTTGAAGGTTGCAGTGGCCGGCGACATCACCGCGCCGGTGCTGGTCAAGCTGCTGGGCGACACGTTCCAGCCGGTGTCTGGCGCCAGCGCGCCGCAGCTGCCCAATGTCGGACGGCTGGGTGCGCCGGGTGTGCATGTCATTGCGTTGCCGGTGCCGCAGCCCACGGCCAGCTTCGGCCTGCCAGGCATCATGCGCCATGATCCGGATTTCATTCCCGGCTATGTCGCCAATTACATCCTGGGCGGCGGCGGCTTCTCTTCGCGCCTGACCGATGAAGTGCGGGTCAAGCGCGGCCTGACCTATGGCATCTCCACCTCGCTGACCTCCTACAGCAAGGCCAGCATCCTGCAGGGCTCGGTCGCCACCCGCGCCGATGCCATTCGCCAGACCGTGCAGGTGGTGCGCGACACGTTGAGCGAGTTTGCCAAGAATGGCCCGACGCAGCAGGAACTGGACGACGCCAAGACCTATCTGACCGGTAGCTTCCCGCTGGCCTTTGCCTCCAACAGCGGCACCGCGGCCCAGCTGGGCGCCTTCCAGCGCCAGAATCTGGACATTGGCTATGTCGCCCGCCGCAACGCCATGATCCAGGCAGTGACCCTGGCCGATGTGAAGCGGGTATCCAGGAAACTGTTCGATCCGGCGCGGTTGACGGTGGTCATCGGTGGCAGCCCGGCCGAAGGCCGCGGCGCGCCGACGGTAGCCCGCCCGCCGATCCGCCCCGCCACGGCCCAGCCGAGCATGCCGGGCCCTGTCACACCGGCGTCAAAGCCCGCTGACAAGCCTGTGACCGGCCCGGTTACGGCGCCAAAGGCCGACAAAAAGCCCTAAAGCCTGTTGACGATCGGGCAGGCTGGGGGCGGTATCGCAAAGCCCTCTGATAGAGTGCCCATATGTCAGACTCAAAATCCCCGCTGAACATTTCCCTCGATCTTGCGCTGACCGGCAAAGGCGCCCCGCCCAAGGTGGTCTATGACGCCTCCCTGGCACGCGCCAACGATGCGCTGGACTGGCTGCGGGCGCAGCACAAGTCCAAGGCGCTGGAACTGTTGCAGATCCCCTCGCGCACCGATGACCTCAAGAAAGCGCAGGCCCTGGCGGCGACCATCGGCAAGGGCATGAAGACCGTGGCGGTGCTGGGCATCGGCGGCTCCAGCCTGGGCGGCCAGGCGCTGACGGTGCTGAGCAAGAAATCCACCAAGCGCGCCTTTGTCGAATTCCACGACAATCCCGATCCGCTCAGCTGGCGCGGCGTGCTCAAGCGGGTGGACAAGGGGTTGGATATCACCAAGACCCACTTCATCTGCATTTCCAAATCCGGCGGCACCGCCGAGACCCTGTCCCAGGTGCTGTCGGCGGAAGCGGCGCTGAAGAAGGCCGGTGTCAAGAACATCAAGAAGCATTTCACGATCATCACCGAGCCGCACCAGAGCCCCTTGCGCGACTTTGCGGAAAGCATCGGCGCACCGACCCTCGATCATCCCACCGGGGTGGGCGGCCGCTATTCGGTGCTGACGGTGGTGGGGCTTTTGCCGGCATTGATGATGAAGCTGGATGCCAAGGCGCTGCGCAAGGGCGCGCAGGCGGTGCTGGACCAGACGTTGAACGCCAGGACTGCGCAGGACTCCGCCGTGGCGCGTGGCGCGGCGCTGCATCACGCTTTGGCGGAAAGCGGCAAGCTGGCCACCACCATCCTGTGGCCCTATGCCGACAAGCTGGCGATTTTCGGCGGTTGGTGGCGGCAGCTCTGGGCGGAAAGCCTGGGCAAGGACGGCAAGGGCTCCACGCCGGTGTCGGTGCTGGGTCCGGTGGACCAGCACAGTCAGTTGCAGTTGTTCCGCGACGGGCCGGGCAATGCGCTGTTCACTATCATGACGGTGGACACCAAGGGCGAGGGCGCCTCGGTGCCCGCCGCCCGCGCCAGGCAGATCGGCGTGCCGTATCTGGCGGGCAAGACCCTGGGCGATCTGGTGGATGCCGAAGCCCGCGCCACCGCGCAGACCTTGTTCAAGAATGGTCGCCCGGTGCGGGTGATCCACATGCCCCGGGTGGACGAGTTTGAAGTGGGCGCGCTGATGATGCACTTCATGCTGGAGACCATCATCATGGGACGGCTGATGGGCGTGGACCCGTTTGATCAGCCGGGCGTGGAAGAAGCCAAAGTGCTGACCCGCCAATATCTCGCGGAAACCTGATGGCGATCCGGCGGCTCTCCGAAGGCACGGTCAACCGCATCGCCGCCGGCGAAGTGGTGGAGCGTCCCGCCGCCGCGATCAAGGAACTGGTCGAGAATGCGATGGATGCGGGCGCCACCCGCATCGACATCGCTGCCTCCAATGGCGGCGCCGACCTGCTGCTGGTGGAAGATGACGGCATCGGCATGAGCGCCGACGACCTGCGCCTGGCGATCGAGCGCCATGCCACCTCCAAGCTGCCGGTACTGGGCGGCGAGGATGATCTCTCCCACATCGTCACCATGGGTTTTCGCGGCGAAGCGTTGCCCTCCATCGGTGCGGTGGCGCGTCTCAGCCTGACCAGCCGCATGGCCGGCACGGAAGCAGCCGAGATCAAGGTGGATGGCGGCAAGATCGAAGGCCCGCGCCCGGCCGCGTTCCTGGCATCGGGCCAGCATGGCACCCGCGCCGAAGTGCGCGAGCTGTTCTATGCCACGCCGGCAAGGCTGAAATTCCTCAAATCCACCCGCTCCGAAGATCTGGCCATCACCGACATGGTCAAGCGGCTGGCCATGGCGCGGCCCGATATCGGCTTCACCCTGACATTGGACGGGCGCCGTGCGCTGGACCTGGCGGCCGAGCCCGACCTGATGGACGGTCGGCTGCCGCGCCTGGCCCGCATCATGGGCCGCGACTTCGGCGACAATGCCGCACGGGTCGAAGCGGGCCGCGAGGGCAT
>CANGRN010000032.1 GCA_947455695.1 Alphaproteobacteria bacterium | reverse complement strand
TCAAGACGTTCAACCACGGCCTGATCCTGGATGCGCCCGGCACCCTGGGCAAAACCGGCACGCGCTGGGATGCGGCGCCGCTGTCTTCCATGCCGCGCGCCTTGCCACCGGCGATCCGCGCCCTGCCGCCGACGACCCAATGGGTGAACATCCGCAGCCTGGGCGCGAAGGGCGACGGCAAGACCGACGACACCGCCGCCATCCAGCATGCCATCGACACCACCCGGGTGATCTATGTCCCCAGCGGCCGCTACATGGTGCATGACACGATCCGGCTGAAGCCCAACACGGTTCTGATCGGCCTGCATCCCTCCATCACCCAGTTCGACCTTCCCGACAACACGCCTGGCTTCGCCGGCGTCGGCGCGCCCAAGGCGCTGCTGGAAACGCCGAAGGGCGGCGACAATATCGTGTCGGGCATCGGCCTGTTCACCGGCGGCATCAATCCGCGCGCGGTGGAGGCCCTGTGGCAGTCGGGCGAACATTCGCTGATGAGCGATGTGCGCTTCCTGGGCGGGCACGGCACCAACAATCCCGACGGTTCGCGCTGGGACCCCTACAACGCCACCCACAGCGCCGACCCCGACATGAAGAAGCGCTGGGATGGGCAGTATCCCTCGCTGTGGGTGACCAATGGTGGCGGCGGCACCTTCTCCAACCTGTGGTCGGTGGATACCTATGCCCAGTCGGGCATGCTGGTGTCGGATACCAAGACGCCTGGCAAAGTCTACGAGATGTCAATCGAACATCATGTGCGGGCCGAGTTCGCGCTGAACCGGGTGGAGAACTGGACCTTCTATGCGCCCCAGACCGAGGAAGAAGCGGGCGAAAGCCAGGAAGCGGTATCGTTCGAGATTTCCAATTCCAGAAACATCACCCTGGCCAACTGGCATGCCTATCGCGTGACCCGCAATCCGCGGCCCATCGATACGGCGCTGCGGCTGTACAATTCCGCAGGTATCCGCTTGCGCAATGTGCATGTGAATGCCGAAAGCGGGCTGGGCACCTGTGACGCGAATGGCTGCGGCACCTATCTGCGCGCCAGCAAGTTCCCGATGGAAAACACCATCCGCGACATCACCCACAAGATCGACACCCGCGAGCGGGAGTTCGCGGTGCTGGATTATCCGGCATCCCCCGTGAAGCCGGCGGTGCGCGACATGGGCGCGAAAGTGGAGAAACTGGAAGACGGGTTCTATTCCATCTCTGGCGCGGCGGTGGATGCGCACGGCAAGCTCTACTTCGTCGACAAGCACCAGCAGCGCATCTATGGCTGGTCGCGCGAGGAAGGCCTGTCGGTCGAGCGCGACAATCCCACCGACCCGGTGAACCTGGCCTTCGACAAATCCGGCAACCTGCTGGTGCTATCATCGCTGGGCGCGGAAGGCACGGTTTATACCTTCAAGCCCGGCTCCCCGGCGACGGAACTGACGGTGATCCACGCCACGCCGGCCACCGCGCATCCGGGCGCCAATGCCCTGCTGCCGGTCAACTACTGGAACAATGGCGAGTTCAAGGATCAGCTTGATCCCGACACCTATCGCCACACCACGCTCAGCGAGATGTTCGCGCGCGACATGGCAGCGCCGAAAGCAAAGGAATATGTCTCGCCCGACGGCAGCCTGTTCCTTCCGGCGGCGCGCACCTTCAACCAGGGCCCGCCCGACGGCACCGGCTGGCGCTTCTCCGACAATCTGGACACGTATGGGTTCACGACCGCCAAGCCGGGTGCACGCATCTTTGTCAGCAATGAATCCGAGGGCCGCACCTATAGCGGGCTGGTGGGCACGAACGGCAGCGTCACCGACCTGAAGCTGTTCGCCGACCGGGGCGGCGAAAGCGTGGCGGTGGCCGCGAACGGCAATGTGTATCTCGCCAATGGCCAGGTGCTGGTCCATGCGCCGGACGGCAAGGAAATCGGCCGCATCGATGTGCCGGAGCGCCCGTTGCAGTTGCTGTTCGGCGGCGCCGATGGGCGGACACTGTTCATCCTGACCCATCACGCGCTGTTCGCGGTGCGCACATAAAAAAACGGCCCGCCATTTCTGGCGGGCTGTTCACTTCTTCGAACCTCAGAGCTTGCCCTTCAGGTAGGCCGCGCTGGCCTGCACCATGCCGATGGGCGAGGGAACATAGGGCTCCTCGATCTCCAGGAAGGCGGTCTTGACCGCCGCCTTCTTCACCGCCGGCAGGATCCTTGAATAGTTGGCGATGCCCTGCCCGATGATGGCGCTGTCCATCTTGCCATTGGTGTTGGGAATGCCGTCGGCCTTCAAATCCTTGATATGGACGGAACGGAAGCGCGAGGGATATTTGTTCAGGTAGGCAACCGGATCGGCACCGGAGGCGATCACCCAGCCGATATCCATTTCATATCCCACAAGCGCCGGGTCGGTATTCTGGATAAGGAAGTCCAGCGGCACCACATCGCCCACCTTGCGGAATTCGATGTTGTGGTTGTGATGATTGAACGTCATGCCGGCCGCCTTGCACAGCGCGCCAAGCTTGTTATATGCATCGGCATTCTGCTTCCAGCCATCCAGGCCGGGGCCGCCCATGATGGCGGCGCGATCGATGGGATAGAGCGGGAAGGAACAGGTGATGTTCTTGATCCCAACGCCCTTGGCTTCCGCAATCGTCGCCTCGGGCGTGTTGCGCAGCGCGTCGCCGCCGGCATGGATGCTTTCCCATTTCAGGCCCATCGCGTCATACAGCTTGCGCTGATCGGCGGAATTCTTGCCCGCCATGGTCAGGTTGGCCTGCACTTCGCGGACGCCGGCAGCCTTCACCAGCTTCATCGTGCCTTCGTAATCCTTGGCCAGGTCGGCGCGCACCGTATAGAGCTGCAGCCCCAGCGGGATATGACGCTGTGCGAAGGCGGAGGGGCCGGTGGCAGCAAGCACGGCTGCACCAAGCAGAAAATTGCGGCGAGTGGTCATCTGATGCTCCTGGGTTAGTTCTTTTTGGGCGGATGGGTTTCGATGAAATCCACCTGCTTGCGGTTCAAGGTTTCAATCGTGGTGCCGGCATCGCCGAACACCAGCCGCTGTTCACGCTTGGGATCGTAGCGCGGAATTTTCGCGGCCGCCGTCACCGGGTTACCGGTCCTGGCAAACGCCACCACCACGTCCTGCATCTGGTTGGACAGCTTGTAGTCATACGGCGTCCAGGCGCGGATGTTGCGATACAGGTTCAACGAATCCAGGGTTCCGTACCAGAAGGGCAGGTCCGAATTGTGATAGGCGCCGGCCGTCTTCACATCCATGTCGCTGATGAACACGCCCGGCGGATAGGGATGGGGGTGGTTGTACTGCACCAGCCAGATCGGCGACTTGGCCTGCAGCGAAGCATCCCTGGCCCAGTCGCGGCCCATGATGCCGAAGCCGGAGATGCGCGCCACTTCCATCGCCTGGTGCGCCGCCTCGGCATCATTCCTGGCCGGAAACAGCTTCAGGAAGGCGTCGGCATCGGCGCCGTACAGATCGCGCACCGCCTTCTGATAGTCGGCCAGGTTGCGCGCGTCGGTCACCGCCGTCTTGCTGAAAATGTCGTTGCCGACCGACGCCAGCAGCAGCGGTACATCGGTTTGCTTGCCCGCGGCATAGATGTCGGCCGGGTTGCCCGGCACGACATAACCTTCCAGCGTGGGGCCGCTGAACGTGATCTTGTTGGCCGCCGCAATCGCGGTGATCTGGTCGGCCGGAATGGTGCGCATCTGGGCGATGTCCCTGGCCTTCATCGCCTGTTGCAGCTTGATACCCTTGGCTTCGGTTTCGGCCAGGGTTTCCAGATGCGGCGATGCCACCCCGTGATAACCACCCGACAGCGCCACCACATGGGCATAGAGCCCATGCGCCAACGGTGTGGATTGCAGCAGGTCCACCGCCATGGCGCCGGCTGACTGGCCCATCACCGTGACGTTGGCCGGATCGCCGCCGAACGCCGCGATGTTGCGCTGGAGCCATTTGAGACCCGCGATCTGGTCCATCAGCCCGTAATTGCCCGACGCCTTGTGGCCCGACGACGCCGTCAGTTCCGGATGCGCCAGGTTACCAAAAATATTCACCCGATAGGAGATGCCGACAAAGATCACGCCCTTCTTCGCCAGAGGCTCGCCGCCATAGACGTCGAAGTTGATCGAGCCTTCCTGAAAGCCGCCGCCATGGATCCACACCACCACCGGCAGCTTGTCGCCGGCCTTGGCGCCGGGCGGAGTCCAGATGTTGGTGTACAGGCAGTCTTCGCTGGATTTGATCTCGCCGAAATAGTGATTGAGCGTGGTGGCGCGCAGCGCGATGTAGCAGTTGGTGATCTTGCTGTCGGCGTTGTAGATGCCCTTCCACGGCTTGACCGGCATGGGCTCGTGCCAGCGCAGCTCGCGCACCGGCGGCGCGGCAAAGGGCACGCCCAGATAGGCCTTCACCCCGGAGTCCAGCAACGTGCCCGAAAGCTTGCCGCTTTCGATGGTGATGGGGTCGCCGGGGATCGGGTTCATCACGCCGGCGCGCGCGCCGGTCATCGCCAGCAGCGCCATTGCAGTGCAGCAAACCAGAGCCTTGAAACGTCCCATCATTCCCTCCGCATTTTGGCAATCTTGTAGGGCAATTCGGGCGTCCTTGCACGACCCCTGCGCCAGTCCTAACCTTTCTCAAAAGAATAATGGGGGGCGAAGATGGCTTTGCGCAAAATCCTGCTGGGTGCTGTGTTGCTGGGCAGTGCCGCCCTGCCCTCCTCCGGTGAAGCACCGAAGAAAGAGGCGGCGCCCGCCGCCAAATCCTTTACCGGCGCCACCGCCAACCTGGCGCCGGGCGATGCCGCCGGGCAATGGACGCGCCAGGCGCGCGACTATGCCAACACCCGCTACAGTCCGCTCACCCAGATCAATACAAAGAATGTCGGCCGGCTGCGTATCGCCTGGAGCTTCAGTGACGGACAGATGTATGGCCATGAAGGCGCGCCGCTGGTGGTGGGCGACACCATGTATCTGGTCACGCCTTATCCCAACATCGCCTATGCCTTGGACCTGTCCAAGCCGGGTGCGCCGATCAAATGGGTGTTCCAGCCCAATCCCGATCCGCGCGCCATCGGCAAGGCATGCTGTGACAAGGTACTGCGCGGCTGGGCCTATGCCGATGGCAAGCTGATCTACAACCTTTTGGACGACAACACGGTGGCGGTGGACGTCAATACCGGCAAGGAAGCCTGGCGCGTCAAGCTGGACGACGTCACCAAGGGCCCGACCATGACCATGGCCGCCTTTGTGGTGGGCGACAAAGTCTTTGTCGGCAGCAGCGGCGGCGAGCTGGGCACCAATGGCTGGTTCCAGGCGCTGGATGTGAAGGACGGCCACACGGTGTGGAAGGCCTTCACCAACGGGCCGGACGACGGCGCGCTGATCGGGCCGGACTTCAAGCCTTTCTATTCCTGGATGAAGGGCAAGGACCTCGGCGTTTCGACCTGGCCGGGCGAAATGGGGAAGCAAGGCGCATCCGCGCCCTGGGGTTGGGTGTCTTATGATCCCGACCTGAACGAAATCTATTACGGCACCTCCAACCCCGGACCGCGCACGCCCTCGCAGCGGCCAGGCCTGAACCTGTGGAGCTCGGCGGTGTTCGCGCGCGATGCCAGCAGCGGCGCGGCCAAATGGGCCTACCAGTTCACGCCGCATGACGAATGGGACTATGACGGCGTCAACGAGAATGTGCTGATCGAGATTCCCTGGAAGGGCGCCCGCCGCAAGGTGATGGTGCATTTCAACCGCAACGGCTTTGCCTACACCATCGACCGGAAGACCGGCGAGGTGCTGGTGGCCAATCCCTTCGGTCATCAGAACTGGGCGAAGAATATTGACCTGACGATCGGCATGCCGGTGATCAACGATGCGGCGCACCCAATCGTGGAAAAGAAGGTCACCAACATCTGCCCGCCCGACATCGGGGTGAAGAACTGGAATCCCTCCGCCTTCTCGCCGCGCACCGGACTGCTTTATGCCGGCGTGTTCAATTCCTGCATGGACCTGAACAACCACATTGTGCAGTACATTCCGTCCTCGCCTTATGACGGCATGGAGATGCAGCGACATGCGGGACCCGGCGGCAACTGGGGCGATTTCATCGCCTGGGATCCGGTGGCCGGCAAGCGCGTCTGGAGCATCAAGGAAAATCTCTATGTTTGGAGCGGCGCGGTGGTGACCGGGTCGGACCTTGTGTTCTACGGCACCATGGATGGCTGGTTCCGCGCTGCCGATGCCCGTACCGGCAAGGTGCTGTGGTCGCAAAAGCTGGGATCGGGCATCACCGCGGCGCCCATGACCTTTGTGGGACCGGACAAGCGGCAATATGTGGCGGTCTATGCCGGCATTGGCGGCGGCGCTGGCGTGCTGCGGCGGGAGCGCGGCTTCATGCCCGGCGGCAACACGCTGTATGTCTTCTCGGTGGACGGCAACGGCATCGGCAACGGAACGACGCAGCTTACCCAGGCGGGCGCCCCTGCGCCGGTCTCGGTGCCTCCGGCGGCGGCGCATAACTGATGCGGCCTGTTGTTTTCGCTTTGGCTCTGATTGCGACACCTGCTTTTGCACAGGTCACGGCCGACACGCCCAATCCGCTGGCCGGCAATGCCGACGCCATCGAGGCGGGACACGGGCTGTTCGGCAAGATGAACTGCGCCGGTTGCCACGCCTATGACCTGACCGGCGGGATGGGGCCGGACCTCACCGATCCCAGCTGGCAATATGGCGGCAAGCCCGGCGAGATTTATCACACCATCGCCGAAGGCACGCCGCGTGGTATGCCGGCATGGAAAGACAAGCTGACCGGAGACGAGATCTGGCAGTTGGTCGCTTATATCCAGAGCAGGAAACAATGAAGAGACTTGCGCTTGCGGCCTTGCTGGCCATGACGGTGAGCGCGAGCGCCGCGCCCGTCACCACGACCGAAGGCCCGGTCGAGGGCGTCGCCAAGAACGGCGTCACCCGTTTCCTGGGGATCCCGTATGCGAAGCCGCCAGTCGGCGACTTGCGCTGGATGCCGCCGCAGCCGGTGGCGAAATGGTCCGCGGTACGAAAAGCGGAAAAGTTCGGTCCCACCTGTGCGCAGGTGACGACCCTGGGCCCGTTTGCCGGACCGCCCAACAGCAATGAAGACTGCCTCTATCTGAACGTCTTTACGGGCGATGTGAAAGCCAAGCGGCCTGTCCTGGTCTGGATTCATGGCGGCGGCTATTTCGATGGTGCCTCCAACGATTATGACGCCACCAAGCTGGTGACACGCGGCAAGCTGGTGGTGGTGACTTTCAACTATCGCCTCAACCTGTTCGGCTTCATGGCCCATCCCGCGATCGATGCCGAAGGCCACGCATTCGGCAATTACGGCATCATGGATATGCAGGCGGCGCTGCAATGGGTGAAGCGCAATGCCGCGTCGTTTGGCGGCGATCCCGACAATGTCACCGTCGGTGGTCAGTCGGCCGGCGCCGGCGCCTCCAGCGCCATCGTGGTGTCGCCCGCGTCCAAGGGCCTGGTCCACCGCGCCATCTACCAGTCGGGCGGCTATACGCCGTTCGCCACTAAGGCCACCGCTGAAGCACGCGGCCAGAAATTCGCCGCCGCTGCTGGTTGCACCACAGGCGATGTGGCCAAATGCCTGCGTGCCCTGCCCGCCGCGAAAATCGCCGCGCTGGCCGGCACCGCCAGCGCTACCAGCCCGTTCGTCGGTGGCCCGCTGCTGGACGGCACCATCCTGCCCCGCCAGCTGATCGACGCCTTCCAGAGCGGCCAGTTCAACCAGGTGCCGATGATGATGGGCACCACCCGCGATGAAGGCAATTTCAACGCAGGCATCGCCCAGTATTTCAAGCCGGGCCGCAGCGCGCTGGATGAAGCGGATTATCGCGGCTATCTGCAGCGCACCTATGGCGGCAATGCCGGGCCCGGCGGCGGTTTGCCCGCATACCCCAAAACCACGATGGACAAGGTGGCGGCACAGTATCCGGTGAAGGCCGGGGCGCAGATGGCGTGGGACAGCGCCCATAGCGACGTCCAGGCCTGCCGCGGCCAGTACACCGCCCCGGCCATTGCGGGTCATGCGCCGCTCTACATGTATCTGTTCAACGACCGCACGGCGCAGACCTATTTCCCCAAAATGCCGGGCTTCCAGCCACTGGCCTATCACACGGCCGACATTCCTTATGTCTTCACCGGCTATCATGGTGGGCCCGAAGGTTTGCCGATCAACCTGACGCCGGCGCAGGCGAAACTGTCGGACCGGCTGGTGGATGCTTGGGCGAATTTCGCCCGGACCGGCAACCCCAACGGCACAAATGACACGCCGTGGCCGCGCTGGAAGAAGGACGGCGCCGCCTATCTGGTTCAGGATGCAGCCTGGGCCACCCAGACCAATGCCGAATTTTCCGCCGCGCACAATTGCGGCTTTTGGAACAAAATACTCCTCTACAAATAGGACCTGACCATGCGCCTCCTGCTTTCCGCCGCCCTGCTCGCTGCATTATTTGTCTCGCCCGCCGCGGCGGTGGAGCTTCGCATCATCAGTCCCGGCATCGTCTACAACGCCGCGCTGGATGGACTGATCAATGACTACAACAAGAAGGGCGGCAACACCGTCATCAGCGTGCATGGCACCATGGACAAGATCATCGGCCAGGCCAAAGCCGATACGCCGCCCGCCGATGTTATCGGCCTGCCGCCGGACCTGATGAACACGCTGTATCTCGACGGCGGCATCGTGGGCGCAACCTACACGCCGCTGGGCCGGGGCGAGCTGGGCCTGGCGGTGAAAAAGGGCGCCGCCAAGCCCGACATTTCCACCATCGCCAAGCTGGCGCAGGCCATGAATGGCCGCACCGTGATGGTCAACGATCCCAAGGGCGGCACCCTGCAGGGGACGCTGATCGACGGCATTCTCAAGCGCCCGGAATTCGCAGGCGCGCATGTCACGCCGTCATCACGCGGCGAAGGCGCCGCGGCGCTCGCCCGCGGCGAAGGCGACATGGCGGTCCAGCTGGTGCAGGAAATCCTGAACAAGCCCGAGATCGAGGTGGTGGCGCCGCTGCCGGTGGAACTGGGCGGTCACATCGATGCGGTGCTGGCGGTGTCGTCGCGCTCCACCCATCCCAAGGAGGCGGCCGACTTCATCAAATTCCTG
>CANGRN010000031.1 GCA_947455695.1 Alphaproteobacteria bacterium | reverse complement strand
GATGTCGAGACCTTCGACTTCAACTTCGGGCGAGACGCGCAGGCCGATGATCAGGTCGACGGCCTTCAGGATGATGAAGGTGACGATGGCGCAATAGACGAACACGGCACCGACGTCTTTGAATTGCGCAATCATCTGGTCGAAGTTGCCGTCCGTCAGCCACCCGCCTTTGGGATAGGCCGGGTTGATCGCGCTCTTGGCGAACAGGCCGGTCATGATCGCGCCGAGCGCGCCGCCCACCCCGTGCACGCCCCAAGCGTCCAGGCTGTCGTCATAGCCGAGCGCCTTCTTCATCCAGACGGCAGACATGTAGCACACCACGCCCGCGGTGATGCCAATGATGAGCGCGCCCACCGGATCGACAAAACCGCTTGCCGGTGTGATCGCCACAAGGCCCGCGACGGCGCCCGAGATCATGCCAAGCACAGAAGGCTTCCTGGCGATGATCCATTCGGCGGCCATCCAGCCCAGTGCAGCGGCGGCCGTCGCAATTTGCGTCGCGGCGGCGGCCATGCCGGCATTGAAGCCGGCGGTGACGGCCGAGCCGGCGTTGAATCCGAACCAGCCCACCCACAGCAGCGATGCGCCGATGACCGACAGGACTAGGTTGTGCGGCGACATGTTATCGCTGCCGTAACCGATGCGTTTGCCAAGGACCAGACAGGTCACCAGGGCTGCGGTACCGGCGTTCAAGTGCACCACCGAGCCGCCCGCATAGTCCATCGCGCCGGCCGTGCCGAGCCAGCCGCCACCCCACACCCAATGAGCGATGGGGCAATAGACCAGCAGCAGCCACAGCGCCATGAACCACAGGAAAGCGCTGAACTTCATGCGATCCGCCAGGGCGCCGGCGATGAGCGCCGGGGTGATGATCGCAAAGGTCATCTGGAAGAACATGTAGACCGATTCCGGGATGGTCGGGGCCAGGGCCGCGACGCTCGTCAGCTTCATCGGTGCCAGGAACAGATAACTGAAGCCGCCGATCCACGCATTTACGCCCGGGTTGGGATTGGGCGTGAAGGCCAGGGAGTAACCGATCACCATCCACAACACGGTGATGAGGGCGGTGGCGCCGAAGCTTTGGGCCAGGGTGGCCAGCACGTTCTTCTTGCGGACCATGCCGCCATAGAAGAGCCCAAGGCCGGGGATGGTCATCATCAGGACCAGCGCGGACGAAACCAGCATCCAGGCGGTGTCGCCACTGTTCAGCGTGGGAGCGTCGGCTGCGAAAGCCGGTGTGGCGCCAAGGACGGCTGCCAGAAGAGCCACGAGAGAGAGACATTTTGAATTCTTGGGCATGGTCCCTTTGTCGTTTTTTATGGTGCTACTAAAAGCAAAAAGGGGTGCGGTTTTATCCGCACCCCCGTTTGCTTCAGGATATTCGCTTACATGTTGTAAGCGCGTTCTCCGTGCTCGCCGATGTCGAGGCCTTCGCGCTCGACTTCTTCCTTCACGCGCAGGCCGATCGTCACCTTGATCAGGCCGAACACGATCAGGCTGCCGATGCCGGACCAGAGGATCGTGGTGCCGACACCCCAGAGCTGCGAGATCACCTGCGGGACCAGGCCGGCATAGACCGCAGCGCCATTGGCGGTGTAGTCCACGACGCCCGCGCCACCCAAGGCCGGGTTGACCAGGATGCCGGTGGCGATCGCGCCGGTGATACCACCGATGCAATGCACGCCGAACACGTCCAGGCTGTCGTCATAACCCAGCTTGTCCTTGACCACGCTGACGAAGAACAGGCAGATCGGGCTGACAACAAGGCCGAGCACGATGGCGCCCATCGGGCCGGCAAAGCCGGCCGCAGGCGTAATCGCAACCAGGCCGGCCACGACGCCGGAGGCCGCACCCAGCAGGCTGGGCTTGCCCTTCAGTATCCACTCGAATGCCGGCCAGGAAATGCCGGCCGCCGCGGTGGCCAGGAAGGTGTTGATCATGGCCAGGCCCGCATAGCCGTTGGCTTCCAGGTTGGAACCGGCATTGAAGCCGAACCAGCCAACCCACAGCAGCGAAGCGCCGATCATGGTCATGGTCAGCGAGTGGGGCGCCATGTGCTCGGTCTTGTAGCCCAGGCGCTTGCCGCACAGGATCGCGCCCACCAGGGCCGCGATACCGGCATTGATGTGCACCACGGTGCCGCCTGCGAAGTCCAGCGCGCCCTTGGCCCAGATGAAGCCCGCACCAGCGGCGGTCGCATCGGCCGGATGGGTCGAGGCGAATTCCGGTCCCGGCCACCACCAGACCATGTGGGCAATGGGGAAGTAGACCAGGGTCGGCCACAGGATCGAGAAAGCGCAGATCGCCGAGAACTTCATGCGTTCGGCAAAGCTGCCGATCACCAGCGCAGTGGTGATGGCCGCGAAGGTCATCTGGAACGCTACGAAGACGATTTCCGGAATGACCACGCCGCGCGAGAAAGTCTCGACGGTGGTGGACGGGTCCACACCCTTCAGGAACGCCTTGGTGAAGCCGCCGACCCAGGTGTTCAAACCGGCGCCATCAGTGAAGGCTTCGGAGTAACCCCACAGCGCCCAAACCACCATCACGATGCAGGTGATGACCAGGGTCTGGGTCAAGATCGACAGCATGTTCTTGGCGCGCACCAGGCCGCCATAGAACAGGGCCAGGCCCGGCACGATCATCAGTAGCACCAGCACGGTGGAGACAAGCATCCAGGTCGTGTCCCCCTTGTCCGGTACCGGCGCGGTAGCGGCGAAGGCCGCACTCGCGGACATTGCCAGCGTGCCGACACCGGCAAGCGCGGCAAGACCCGCTTTCTTCAAAGTTTCAATTCTCATTTTTCAGTCCCCTTTGTGGACGGCTGGAGCCTTGCGGGCTTACAGCGCGTCGCCATCCGTTTCGCCGGTGCGGATACGCACGACCTGCTCGAGCGGCGTGACGAAAATCTTTCCGTCGCCGATCTGGCCTGTCTTTGCTTTCGAGCTGATCGCATCGACCACCGCGCTGAGCAATTCGCTCTTCACCGCCACTTCGATTTTGAGCTTGGGAAGGAAGCTCACGGCGTATTCCGCGCCGCGATAGATTTCCGTATGCCCCTTTTGCCGCCCGTAGCCTTTGACCTCAGTCACCGTCATGCCCTGAACGCCGAGCGCCGAGAGAGACTCGCGCACTTCATCGAGCTTGAAGGGTTTGATGATCGCCGTAATAAGCTTCATCTGCCGTCCTTCCGTGTTATTGCCAGCGCCGGACGAAGGGCCCGGCTTTAACGAATTATCAAGAAGCGGGCCAACTTTCGGGTCGAAAGCCAAGGCATTGTAAAAGAAGGATTTTTGGCCAAAAAACGAGTCACAATGACTCAAAAACAGGCAGAGCGATTTGCCTGTTAATTACGCAAAAGTCAGTTTTTGCATAAAATATGTGCAGAGGATGTGGGCAGTGAAGCAGGCCGATATTTTGATCAGTGGCGGGGGCATGGTGGGCCTGCCGCTGGGGCTGGCCCTGGCCCAGGGCGGCCTGAAGGTACTGGTGGTGGATGCCGCGCCCCCCGCCGCGACCTTGGACCCCAAGTTCGATGGCCGGGTCTCGGCCCTGGCCTATGCCAGTGTGCGGATGCTGACGGCACTGGGGGTGTGGGAGAGCCTCAAGCCCCATGCCCAGCCCATCCGCGAGATCCTGGTCACCGACGGACAGGCCGGCAAAGCCGCCTCGCCCTTCTCGCTGCATTTCGACGCCCAGGAAGTGGGGGCCGATGCGCTGGGCCATATCGCGGAGAACCGCCATATCCGCACCGCCTTGCACGAAGCGGTCGCGCGGCAGGCAAATCTGGAAGTGCTGGCGCCGGCCACGATCAAGTCACTGACGGTGGAGACGGGCCGCGCCGTGGCGCGGCTGGCGAATGGCGAAGAAATTTCCGCAGCGCTGGTGATCGCGGCCGATGGCCGCAAATCGCCGCTGCGCGGCCAGATGGGTGTGCAGACGATCGGCTGGTCCTATCCCCAGACCGGTATCGTCGCCACGGTGGAACATGAGAAGCCGCACAATGGTGTGGCCTATGAACATTTCCTGCCCTCGGGTCCCTTCGCGATTTTGCCCATGACGGGCAATCGCTCTTCGCTGGTGTGGACCGAAGACAAGAAGAAGGCACCGTTATTGCTGGCGCTGGACGAAGAAGGGTTCAACGCCGAACTGTCGCGCCGCTTTGGCTCGCATCTGGGGCAGACAAAATCGGCCGGGCCGCGCTGGTCCTATCCGCTGTCATTTCATATCGCGCGCGATTTCGTGCGGCTCCGCTTTGCCCTGGCCGGCGATTGCGCCCATGGCATTCATCCCATCGCCGGCCAGGGGTTGAACCTGGGTTTGAAAGATGCCGCCGCCCTGGCGGAAGTGCTGCTGGATGCGGCGCGGCTGGGCCGCGATATCGGGGCGCTGGATACCTTGAAGCGCTATGAGCGCTGGCGCCGGTTCGATTCGGTGGTGATGGGCGGCACCATGGATGCGCTGAACCGCCTGTTCTCCAACGACATCGCGCCGCTGCGGCACCTGCGCGACCTGGGGCTGGGCATCGTGGATTCCATCGGCCCCGCGCGGCGCTTCTTCATGCGCCATGCCGGCGGGGATGTCGGAAAGCTACCCAAGCTGATGAAGGGTGAAGCGGCCTGACGCGATCTTTTGCCCTCCGGGTTCGTCGCTCGTCGCTCATGGGCGCTTGTGCCCACATCGCTCCTCGCTCCTGCCCGGCGGCCAAAATCTCTGCGTCAGATGTCCTAATGGACGGTCTTTTTCCAGCGCGCTGATGCACGCTCGCGGGCCGACATGCGGCCGCGTTCGGCGGCGCCAGCCAGGGCCGCCGGCAGATCCTCGTAGAAACGCCGCGCCACTGTGCCGACGCGGGTTGCGCGCATTTCCTCGGCCTCGTCGCGGGTGGCGAATATCTGGGCTTCGAACAGATAATGGGTCGCGGCACCGACCTTGATCTCCTGGATTTCCTCGACCTGCTCATTGGCCACGTCCAGGGCATGACGGATATGGGCATTGGCGTCAGCCTTGTCGCGCTCCTGCTGGGCGATGCGTGCAACATTGGCCTGGTCGAAGCGTTTCAGCCAGGGCAGGCCGAACCGGTAAAACCCGATACAGGCCAGCACGAACGCACACGCCCAAAGAACATTTGTCATTGCGACAGCCCGTGAATGCCGTGACCGCGCCTGAGATAGTCTTCACTCTGCATCTCTGCAAGGCGCGAGGCGGTGCGGCGGAAGGCTTCTGCGCCGTCGCCCGCGGGATACAGCAGCTCGGGCGGCGCGGCGGCCGAACAGACCAGCTTCACGCCCTCGTCATATAAAGTGTCGATCAGGAGGATGAAGCGCCGCGCCTCGTTGCGGTTCTCCGGCGACAGTTCGGGGATATGATCCAGCAGCAGGGTGTGAAACTCCTGCGCCACCGCCAGGAAGTCCGCCGCGGCCAGGGGCTGGGCGCACAGGTCGCGAAAATCAAACCGCGCCACGCCGCGTGCCGCCTGCGGCACCGGGACTTTGCGGCCCAGCACCGCCAGGCTGCACGGCTTGCCGCGCGGCGTATCGGTCAGCCGCCGCCAGGCCGCGTCCATCGCACTATCGGCATCCAGGCCCAGCGGCGACATATAAACGGTGATGCCGGAAATGCGCTGCAGCCGGTAATCGGTCGGACCGTTCAGCTCCACCACTTCCAGCCGCTGCTTGATCTCGGCGATGAAGGGCAAAAAGAGCTGGCGGTTCAGCCCGCCTTCATAAAGGCGATCGGGCGGGGTATTGGACGTGGCGACGATGGTGACGCCTTCGGCGAACAGCCTGTCGAACAGCCGGCCTAGGATCATGGCGTCGGCCACATCGGTGACCTGGAATTCGTCGAAACACAAAAGCCGCGCCTCGGCGGCCAGGTCGCGCGCCACCACGGGGATGGGATCGCTCGATCCGGCGCGCTGGCGAATGGCATGAATGCGGGCATGCACGTCCACCATGAATCGGTTGAAATGGGCGCGGCGCTTTTTGGACACCTTGGCCGCGCTGAAGAACAGGTCCATCAGGAACGTCTTGCCGCGCCCCACATCGCCCCAGATATAAAGTCCGCGCGGCGGCGGCGGCTTCTTGCCGAACAGGATGAAGGCAGGCTTTTGCGCCAGCGCCGCGGCCAGCTCGGCCAGGCGGTTCACGGCACTTTCCTGGGCCGTATCGGGGCGCAGTTCGCCGCGCGCACCCAAGTCCCGGTACTGGGTCAGCAGCATCTAGAGCCCTGCGCGCGCCAGGGTACGCCGCGCGCCGGCGGCATCCAGCGCTTCCAGCATGCGTCGGTCCAGGGTGACCACACTGGCGCCGGGCTGTGCGGCAAAGGCCGCCAGGACGCGCCGGGCATAGGCGATTTCGTCCAGCGACGGTGAAAAGGCCGCCTTGGCGGGCCCGATTTGGCTGGGATGGATGACGCTCTTGCCGTCAAAGCCGAAGTCGCGCGCTTCGGCGCAGGCCTTGGCAAAACCGGTCATGTCGTCCAGCGCGTTGTACACCCCGTCCAGCACCGTGATGTCGGCGGCGCGCGCCGCCAGCACGGTTTGCGACATGGCGGCGTGGATGTTGATGCGGTCGGCGCGATGGCGGCCCAACATGGACGCGACCAGGTCGTTGACCCCGAAGATCAGGCAATCCACCCCGGCATCGGCAATGGCCAGGGCATTGAGCACCGCGCGCGGGGTTTCGATCATCGCCCAAAGCGGCACCCCGCCGCATTTGGCCTTGGCGGCTTCGATGTCTTCGGCTCCGGAAATCTTGGGCAGCAGGATGGCGTGGGGCTGGGCCTGCGCCATCGCTTCCATGTCCGCGTCATGCCAGGTGGTGCCGGCGGAATTGACCCGCACCACCACTTCGCGCGGCGCAAAACCCTTCAGCGCGGCTGCCGCGGTTTCGCGGGCCCGCGCCTTGTCTTCGGCGGCGACGGCATCTTCCAGGTCCAAGATCACCACATCGGCGTCCAGGGTGCGCGCCTTCTCCAGTGCCCTGCTGTTGGCAGCGGGCACGTACAGCGCCGTGCGGCGGGCTTTATACGCCTTCGACAAGTAGGAATTCGCCCTGGCCGGCCTTGTCGCGATATTCGCGGGCCTTGGTGTATTCGGGCGAATGGTAGCAGTCGTGCGCGTCCTGCAGCGAGGCGAACTCGATCACCACATTGCGGGCGCGCGCCTGGCCTTCCAGCACTTCGGTCTTGCCGCCCCGCGCCAGGAACTTGGCGCCGAAGCGTTCGAAGGCCGGCTTGGCGGTCTCGACATAGGATTTGTAGGTCTCGGGGTCATGCACGTCCACGCGTGCAATCCAATAGGCTTTGGGCATCGGGCAGGTCTCCTCGAAAAATGCCGTGTTTATGCGGCTTTGAGCAGGTTGCGTTTGACGAGCAATTCGGCGATCTGCACCGCGTTCAGCGCGGCGCCCTTGAGAAGATTGTCGGACACGATCCACATGTTGAGACCGTTTTCGACCGTGGGATCCTTGCGGATGCGGCTGACAAAGGTGGCATCCTCGCCGGCGCATTCGATGGGCGTGACATAGCCGCCATCCTCGCGCTTATCGAC
Source organism: Alphaproteobacteria bacterium (assembly GCA_947455695.1). Taxonomy (GTDB): domain Bacteria; phylum Pseudomonadota; class Alphaproteobacteria; order Micropepsales; family Micropepsaceae; genus Rhizomicrobium. The sequence goes on along the minus strand of CANGRN010000031.1, from coordinate 1,610 downwards.
CACCATGATGCCGGGCGCGGCGCGCAGGGCGGCGCGGGCCTGTTCGGCGGTGACGGGCTTTTCGAATTCGATGTTCACCGACTCGCTGTGACCGCGGAATACCGGCACCCGCACGCAGGTGGCGGTGAGCTGGATGTCGGGATCGAGAATCTTTTGCGTCTCGGCCGACATCTTCCATTCTTCCTTGGTGACGCCGGAATCCAGGAAGACATCGATCTGCGGGATGACATTGAAGGCGATCTGCTTGGTGAAATGCTCCACGACGACCGGATCGGTGACGAACACGGCGCGGGTCTGGCGGAACAGCTCGTCCATGGCGTCTTTTCCGGCGCCCGACACCGACTGATAGGTGGACACCACCACGCGCTTGATGGTGAACAGGTCATGCAGCGGCTTCAGGGCGACCACCAGTTGGGCGGTCGAACAATTGGGATTGGCGATGATGCCCTTTGGAATGTCGTTCAGCGCTTCGGGATTGACCTCGGGCACCACCAGCGGCACCTGCCGGTCCATGCGCCAGGCGCTGGAATTGTCGATGACCAGGCACCCTTGGGCGGCGATCTTGGGCGCCCATTCCTTGGCGACGGCGCCGCCGGCGCTCATCAGGGCGATGTCGGTGCCCTTGAAGTCGTAATAGTCCAGCGCCTTGGCCTTCAGCGTATGATCGCCGAACGAGACCTGCTGGCCCATGGACCGGGGCGACGCCAGGGCCACCACTTCACTGATGGGAAATTCGCGCTGGGCCAGGACTTTGAGCATCTCCCGGCCGACATTGCCGGTCGCCCCGATGACTGCGATTTTGTAGGCCATGCCGATACCGCCTTTGTGGCGGCAGCAATACTAAAATGCGGAAGGTGGGGGAAGCGGCGTTATTGCCGGAAGATCACTGGCCCTGCTGCCATTGCAGGCGGACAATCGGGCGGCCCCCTTCAAGCCCGCCGTTCACGCGGGGCATCAGGGGGTTCACGGGGGTGAAGGCCTCCCATTTGCCGTCTTTCATGCCCAAGGTCTGTGCGGCCTCGTCCGTATAGCGCATGGCATAGGGCGAAGGCTGGCTGGCAATGGTGCGAAGCTCCTGCTGGTGCTCGGTCGGCCAGGGCTTGTTGATTTCCGGGCCGGGAAACGCCCAGCCGGATGCCGATCCGGTGATCAGGGCCGGGATGGCCACAGCAAGGACCACAAAACAGCGCATGAAAGAACAACGCGGCTGCGGCTTTGCTGTTGCATACAGGGGCAACTTCTTGAAAGTTCCCTGTTTCCAAGGGCTTGGCGGTCCGGCGCGGTTCAGTTTATGGTCCCGCTGCTGGGATAGTCGATGAGGATACAAATGAAGTGCATGAAGTTGGCCGCCGGTGCGGCGGCTCTCAGCCTGTTGGGCCTGCCGGTTGCCGAGGCACGCACGGTGTCCGCGGCCTGTGCCAGCGCCTCCGAAATCTCCGCCATTCAGGTGGCCTCGGTACAGCAGGAGCTGACCGATGCCGCCCTGGCATGCGGCCCCAAGGCGGTGGCGCTGTTCAACCAGTTCCAGACCGTCTTCAACAAGGAGCTACGCAAGTCGGACGCCACCATGCTGAAGATGTTCAAGCGCATGAATGGCAACCGCGCCGGCG
>CANGRN010000030.1 GCA_947455695.1 Alphaproteobacteria bacterium | reverse complement strand
TGTGACCTTGGTGCCGTTGATGTCGCCCACGGTGATGCCGCCGCCGCGGATGACATAGAGCTTGGTGTAATCGGGCGAGAAGCAGAGGCCGTTGGGCGCCTTGCCCGCTTCGAACGGCACGGCGATATCGACCCGGCCACTCGGATCGATGCGATAGACATTCATCGGCAGCTGCTGGTGCATCGACCCGGCCTTTTGGATGCCGACGCCGGTATTGCCGATCGAGGGGGCGCGGAAGCCGCCGCCATTCATCGGTCCGTCGCCGGCATCGGGATGGCCCTCGGCCAGGTTGCCGCCGAACTGCGGGTCGGTGAACCAGACACTGCCGTCCTTGTGGGCGCAAAGATCGTTGGGCGAGTTGAGCGGCTTGCCGTCATAGCTGTCGGCCAGCACCGTCATCGAGCCATCGGCTTCCCAGCGCACCACGCGTCGGAAGAAATCCTGGGTGGAGAGCTGGCGGCCCTGGTGATCGAAGCTGTTGCCGTTGGTCGAGAAGGAGGGGCGGCGGAAGATTGTGGTCTCGCCATTCTCCCAGATGTAGCGATACAGCGTGTCGTTCTTGACGTCGCTGAAGATGGCGTACTGGCCAAGGCTGGACCAGGCCGGGCCTTCGGCCAGGTGCAGGCCGGTATAGAGGCGGCGAATGACTTCCTGGCCGATCAGCAAGCCGCCAAAAGCCGGCTCGACACGCAGCACGTCGGGATCGGGCGAGAAGGCAGGCGGCGCGCCGGGGGAATAGTCGCGCGGCGGCTCGGTGATCACCGAGCGCGGCGTGCCCAGCAGCGCCTTGGGCGCCTGGGCGTTGGCGATGGCAGGGATCGCGGCGGCGGCGCCCGCCAGCATCAGGCGGCGATTGAGATCGGACATGGGGTTCCCCTTATCGTTATCGGGGGAGCATCGAAGCCGCGCCGGGGGCTGTCAACGGCCCTTCAGCCTTGCGCCTTCATGGCGTCGGCGACCTGCTCGGACAGTTTGCGCGCGCTGTTCTGCATCTCGCGCACGATCAGGGTGGCGCGGTCGTTGAGCGGCGTGCGTTCCAGCAGCCGCGCGCCCGCGTCCATCGCCGCCAATGTGTTGCGCATGTCGTGGCCCAGCCCGGCGCGGAACCGGTGGCGCAGCTGTTCATTCTCCTTTTCCACCTGGGCCAGGTGGACATGCGTGTCCAGCTGCAGCGCGATCAGATCGGCGAACAGCTTGAACATGCCGGTCACGGCGGGGGTGTTCAGGCTGTTTGGCTTGGGATCGATGGCGCAGAGCGTGCCGAAGAATTTTCCCTCCGGCAGGACGATGGGCTGGGAGATGTAGCTCTGGAAGCCATACAGGGCCGGGGTGTGATGACCGCAGAATTGCGCATCCTCGGCGACGTGGTTGATCACCACCCGCTCGCCGCTGCGGCGGATCTCGTCGCAGATGGTGGTCTGGACCTTGAGCTCGCTGCCCGGCGTCATGCCGAAGGCGATGTCGTCCTTGACGGCGCAGCACACCCAGCGGTCTTCGGTCACCCGGGCCACGGCGGCAAAGCCCATGCCGGTGGTCAGGCAGACCACTTCCAAAATGGCGGCAATGCCCGGAATGGCGGCAATGGCGTCCAGGTCGGCCTGGAAGTCGTGCGGTGATGTGGGGGGTGAGGAATTATCAGACATTTTCAAAATTGGAGATTCTCGGGGGTTTTCGGGAACTGACGCCCTGAGATGGCCGCAGCGCCAACCCTCATTTGGTACGGTATCGGTCCGGTTGACGGGGCCGGGCCGGAAGGCCTAAAACCCGGCCACTTTCCGGGAAAGCACAGCTTTTCCGGTCCCCCGCCTGGCGCGGGGGATCGACCCCAGGCAGCGCAGGTGCGCCCCCTGGGGCGTAACTGCTTGGAGTGTTTGGATTGTTTGAAAGTCTGCAATCTCGCCTGACGGGCGTTTTCGACAAGCTTCGCGGGCGCGGCGCGCTCAGTGAAGCCGATGTCGATGCCGCGCTGGGCGAAGTGCGCACCGCCCTGATCGAGGCGGACGTCGCCTTGTCGGTGGTGAATGATTTCATCGCCAAGGTGCGCCCGCGCGCCATCGGCGAAAGCGTGATCCGCTCGGTGCAGCCGGGCCAGCAGGTCATCAAGATCGTCCATGACGTGCTGGTCGAGACGTTGGGCCAGGAAAATGCCGCCCTGAATATCGGCTCGCCGCCCGCCCCGATCCTGATGGTCGGCTTGCAGGGTTCGGGCAAGACCACCACCAGCGCCAAGCTGGGCCTGCTTCTGCAGACCCGCGAAAAGAAGCGCGTGCTGATGGCCTCGCTGGACACCACCCGTCCCGCCGCCATGGAACAATTGCGCGTGCTGGGCGAACAGGCCGGCATCGCCACGCTTCCCATCGTTGCCGGACAGGGGCCGCTGGACATTGCCAAGCGCGCCATGGCCTCGGCCAAGGTCGGCGGCTATGACGCGGTCATTCTCGATACCGCCGGCCGCCAGCATGTCGACGACCAGCTGATGGCCGAAGTCGCCGCCGTCAAGGCGCTGGTCAATCCCCATGAGACATTGCTGGTCGCCGACGCGCTGACCGGCCAGGACGCGGTGAACATCGCCAAGTCCTTCAACGACCGCCTTGCGGTCACCGGCATCATCCTCACCCGCGTCGACGGCGATGGCCGCGGCGGCGCGGCGCTGTCGATGCGCAGCGTCACCGGCGCGCCGATCAAGTTCCTGGGCGCCGGCGAAAAGCTGGACGCGCTGGAGCCCTTCCATCCCGCGCGCGTCGCAAGCCGCATCCTGGACATGGGCGATGTCGTGTCGCTGGTCGAAAAGGCGTCCGAGACGCTGGACAAGGAAGAAACGGAGAAGATCGCCGCCAAGATGAAGAAGGGTCAGTTCGACATGAACGACCTGAAGGCGCAGCTGAACCAGATGAAGAAGCTGGGCGGCATGAAGGGCGTGCTGGGCATGCTGCCGGGCGTGGGCAAGATCAAGGGCCAGCTCGATGCGGCCGGCCTGGACGACAAGATCCTCACCCGCCAGGAAGCCATCATCCAGTCCATGACCAAGACCGAACGCACCGATCCGGATTCGATCAACGGCTCGCGGCGCAAGCGTATTGCCGCCGGCGCCGGCGTCGAGGTTTCCGAAGTGAACAAGCTTCTCAAGATGCACCGCCAGATGGCGGACATGATGAAGAAAATGGGCAAAGGCGGCCGCATGCCGATGATGCCCGGCATGGGCGGCGGTGGATCGCCCGGTGGATTACCGCCCGGAATGTTTCCGGGTCGGCGTTAGTTTAATCGTTTAACTGCAAGGAAAACTGAACATGGCACTTCGCATTCGTCTGGCCCGCGGCGGCACCAAGAAACGCCCGCACTACAACATCGTCATTGCCGACAGCCGCAATCCGCGCGACGGCCGCTTCATCGAGAAGATCGGCTTCTACAATCCGCTGCTGCCGTCCGATCACGCCGACCGCCTGAAGCTGAACCTGGAATCGGCCAAGGAATGGATCGGCAAGGGCGCCGTGGCGTCCGACCGGGTGCACAAGTTCCTGGCCAATGCCGGCCTGGTGAAGGCGCGCGTGCACAACAATCCGCAGAAGGCCCAGCCCAAGAAGAAGGCGCAGGAACGCGCCGCTGCTGCCGCCGCTGCCGCGGCCAAGCCCGCGGAAGAAGCGCCGGCGGCCTAATTGGCCGGCGACGTTCTCCTGGCCGCCGTCATGGGCGCGCAAGGGCTCAAGGGCGAGGTGAAGGCCAAAATCTTCACCGCCGCGCCCGATGCCCTGCCGCGCTATGGCAAGTTGCATGCCAGGGATGGCCGCACCTTCACGATCACCGCCTTTCGCCCTTCCAAACAGGGCGAGGCGGTGATTGCGTTTGCGGAGGTCAAGGACCGCAACACCGCCGAGGCCTTGAAGGGCACCGAGCTGTTCGTGTCGCGCGATGCGCTTCCCGAACCGGATGAAGACGAGTTCTATCATGCCGACCTGGTCGGCCTGGACGCGCGCGACAGCGAAGGCCGGGTGATCGGCAAGGTTGTGGCCGTGCACAATTTCGGCGCCAGCGACGTGATCGAGCTGGCGCGGGATGACGGCGACAGCGTCCACCTGGCCTTCACCCGCGAGACCGTGCCGGTGATCAAGATCGCCGAGGGCTACATCGTCGTGGCGGTGCCCGAAGACGATGATGGCACCGATCATGTCGAGTAGCTGGCAAGCAACCGTTCTGACTCTTTTCCCGGATATGTTTCCCGGTCCCCTTGGCATCTCGCTGCTGGGCAAGGCGTTGCAACAGAATCTTTGGCAGCTCGACGTGCGCGACATCCGCGATCACGGCCTGGGCAAGCATCGCACGGTGGACGACAGCCCTTCGGGTGGCGGGCCGGGCATGGTGATGCGCGCCGACGTGGCCGCCGCCGCGATCGATGCGGTGGAACGGAACAATCGCCCGCTGATCTATCTGTCGCCTCGCGGCAAGCACCTGGACCAGGCGCGGGTGCGCGAACTGGCATCGGGTCCTGGTGCGGTGCTGCTGTGCGGGCGGTTTGAGGGCCTGGACCAGCGGGTGATCGAGGCCCGCGCCATCGAGGAAATCTCCCTGGGCGACTTTGTGCTGGCAGGGGGCGAGATCGCCGCCATGGCGCTGGTCGAGGCGGCCGTCCGGCTGATCCCGGGGGTGTTGGGGGACCATGCTTCCACCCAGGATGAGAGCTTTGCCGCGGGGCTTTTGGAATACCCCCATTATACCCGGCCCCAGCTGTTCGAGGGCCGCCCCATCCCGGATGTCCTAAACGGCGGAAATCATTCGGAAATCGCCAAATTCCGCCTGCGCGAGGCCGAAAGCCTGACAAAGGCGCGCCGCCCCGACCTCTGGACCCTCTATGAAAAGACCAAACGCTAGGCTATATGCCCCGGCTCAATTGCCGCTTTTCCGCACCGAAAGACGAAGAAAATGAACCTTTTGCAGACCCTTGAAGCCGAGCAGATGGCCGCCGTCCGCGCCAAGCCGCTTCCCGATTTCCGTCCCGGCGACACGCTGAAGGTCAACGTCAAGGTGGTGGACGTCACGTATGACGAAAAGGCCAAGGCGAACAAGACTCGCGAACGCATCCAGGCCTTTGAAGGCGTGTGCATCGCCCGCCAGGGCGCCGGCCTGAACGAGGCCTTCACCGTGCGCAAGCTGTCCTATGGCGAAGGCGTGGAACGCGTCTTCCCGATCTATTCGCCGCTGGTCGACTCGGTGGTGGTGGTTCGCAAGGGCAAGGTGCGTCGCGCCAAGCTCTATTACCTGCGCGGCCGCACCGGCAAGTCCGCCCGCATCAGCGAGCGCACCGACAGCGCCGGCCCGGAAGCTGCCGCCTAAAGGCGATTCCAGCCTGATTTTACGGGCCGCGGCGATTGATCGCCGCGGCCCGTTTGCTTTTGGGCATGCGAAAAAGCCCGGTTTTTCGGGCTTTTTTGACCTATATGTGGAAACCCCCCCCAATTACTTGCGTTTTTTTGACGGTGACCCGCTTTATCTTGCGGGAAATGCCGTAAAATCAGCCTTATCGTTGATTCGTTAAGAGGGAGAATCCCATGGCCACCAAAGCCGCTACCAAGACTGCCGCTGTTAAAGTCGAAACCGTTTCCACCCGCCAGCTCGGCGCTCAGCTCGCTGAGAAGCACGAACTGTCGCAGAAGCTCGCCAATACCATTATCGAAGACGTCATTGGCCTGATCACCAAGCACCTGAAGAAGGGCGCTCGCATCCGTCTCAATGGTCTGGGCATCCTCGTCGTGCGCAAGCGCGGTCCGCGCATGGGCCGCAATCCCGCCACCGGTGAAGCCATCAAGATCAAGGCGTCCAAGAAGGTTGCGTTCCGCGCCTCCAAGGAACTGAAGGAAGCGATCTAACTTCGCTTTCGTCTTTTAAAGTACAGAAAGGCCGGATGTTCGCATCCGGCCTTTTCTTTTGGCGCCCCTCTCAGAGCCGCACAAGCCGCAAGCGCAGGGCCTTTGCGATCACCGAAACCGAACTCAGGCTCATCGCTGCCGCCGCGATCACCGGACTGAGCAGGATGCCGAACGCCGGATAAAGAACGCCGGCGGCCACCGGCACGCCCAGAACATTGTAAACGAAAGCAAGCACCAGGTTCTGGCGGATGTTGCGCATGGTGGCGCGGCTCAATGTCCGTGCGCGTGCGATGCCGGTGAGATCGCCTCTGACCAGCGTGATCCCGGCGCTTTGCATCGCGACGTCCGTTCCGGTGCCCATGGCGACGCCGACATCGGCCTCGGCCAGGGCGGGGGCGTCATTCACCCCGTCTCCCGCCATCGCCACGACACGGCCCTGGCTGCGCAGGCGGCGCACGATGGCGTTCTTCTGTTCGGGCAGCACTTCGGCTTCGATGTCGGTAATGCCGAGCCTGGCGGCGACGGCCTCGGCGGTCAGGCGATTGTCGCCGGTCAGCATCACGATCCTGATGCCGCCTGCCCGCAAGCTGTCCAATGCGGTGGCGGTGGAGGACTTGATGGGATCGGCAACTGCGATGAGGCCTGCTGCCTGGCCGTCGACGGTCACAAACATGACGGTCGCGCCCTCGCGGCGCAGCGCGTCCGCGCGGCTGTTCAGGCCGGCGCTCAAGCCCTGCGTACCGGGCAACTTGATCGTGCCAACGCCCACGGCACGCCCGCCCACCATGCCCGTCACGCCCTTGCCGGTGACTGACGCGAACCCGGTTACGTCCGCAAGTGCAAGGGCCCGCTCCTGCGCGGCGGCTGTTATGGCGGCGGCGAGGGGATGTTCGCTGGACCGTTCCAGACTCGCACCCAGCGCCAGGATCACGCTCTCGTCAAAGCCATCGGCCGGCACAACCGCGACAACCCTGGGCCTGCCTTCGGTCAAGGTGCCGGTCTTGTCGACCACCAGCGTGTCGATCTTTTCAAATCGCTCCAGCGCCTCGGCATTCTTGATCAGAACGCCCACGCCTGCGCCTTTGCCGATGCCCACCATGATCGACATGGGCGTGGCCAGGCCCAGTGCGCAAGGGCAGGCGATGATGACGACGGAGACGGCGGCAACCATGGCATAGCCAAGGGCGGGAGTAGGGCCCCAGATCATCCAGGCGGCGAAAGCCAGGATCGCGGCGGCCATGACGGCGGGCACGAACCAGGCCGAAACGTGATCGGCCAGGCGCTGGATGGGCGCGCGGCTGCGCTGGGCCTCCGATACCATATGGACAATGCGGGCAAGGACCGTGTCCGACCCGATTTTGTCGGCGCGCATGACCAGGCCGCCGGTGCCATTGATGGTGCCGCCGATCAGCCGGGCATCCTGGGTCTTTTCGACCGGCATCGACTCGCCCGTGACCATGGATTCATCGACGCTGCTTTTGCCCTCCATCACCGTGCCATCGACGGGCACGCTCTCACCGGGCCGCACCCGCAGCCGGTCGCCAACCTGGACCTGCTCAAGGGCGATTTCTTCATCTTGCCCATCATCCTTGATGCGCCGGGCGTTTTTGGGGGCCAGCTTCAACAGGGCGCGGATCGCGCCGCCCGTCTGTTCGCGTGCGCGCAATTCCAGAACCTGCCCCAGCAGCACCAGCACGGTGATCACGGCCGCGGCCTCGTAATAGACCGCGATCATTCCGCCATGCCGGACTTCCATTGGAAAAAGGTCCGGCAGGAAGGTCGCGGCCAGGCTGTAGAGATAGGCAGCACCGACACCCAGGGCGATCAGGGTGAACATGTTCAGCGAGCGGTTGCGCAAGGACGTCCAGCCCCGCGCGAAGAAAGGCCAGCCGGCCCACAGGACGACCGGCGTACTGAGTGTAAACTGTATCCAGGTAGACGTTTCCGCAGAGATGGTGCTGTCAATTTCGAGCGCCGGTATGTGACCGGCCATCTCCAGGACAAACACCGGTGCCGTCAGTGCCAGTGCGATCCAGAACCGCCGCGACATGTCGATCAATTCGGGATTGGGCCCGGTATCAACCGCCGCCGTCACCGGCTCCAGCGCCATCCCGCAGATCGGGCAATTGTCTGGGCCCGCCTGGCGAATCTGGGGATGCATGGGGCAGGTATAGGTAGCGCCGGCCATTGCGGGTTCTGGCGCAACGGTCCGTTCGATGTATGCCGATGGATGGGCGAGGAATTTGGACTGGCAGCCCGCGCTGCAAAAATAATGCGTCGCGCCGCCGTGATCGGCCTGGAACCTGGCCGTCGCCGGATCGACCGCCATGCCGCAAACCGGATCGCGCACCGGGCCGGGCTTATTTTCCATAACGGCTGAACAGTTCGACCAGCTCGGAAAATTTCTCCGTCTGGTCTTTGACGCTGCCGCTCTTGATGGCGTGCGCAACGCAGTGGGACGCGTGGCCCTTGAGGATTTCTTCCTCGACTTTTTTGAGAGCGGCCTTGATCGCCTGCATCTGGTTCAGGATGTCGATGCAGTAGCGATCCTCCTCCACCATGCGGGCGATGCCGCGCACCTGGCCCTCGATGCGCGAGAGGCGGCTCAATATTTTCGGATGTCCGGTGGCCATGCTTGCATACTCCCTGGGGGTATAGTAGGGAAGGCGGTGTCCGGGTGCAAGCCCCTATCCAGCTCTGAGTCCTGCCATGCGTGCTGCCACTGCATTCTCGACCACGTTTGTCGTCCTGCTATCCGCCATCGCAACGGCGCAATCGGCGCCCGCATCGGGCCATGGCGCGATGGATGGCATGAAGATGGAGGACATGCCCGGCATGGACATGCCTGCCAGGAAACCGCCGGCGAAGAAGGCCAGGCCGAAAAAGCCTGTGCCTGCGCCCCAGGCTCTGCCATCCGCGCCGCAACCCGCACAAGCCATGCCCGATATGCCCGGCATGGCGGCGAAACCGGTGCCGGTGCCGCAGGCCATGCCTCCAATGGCCATGCCCCAGGACGACAAGCCCGCGGCGAAGGCGGGCCATGACATGGCCGGCATGGACATGAGCGCGGGCGCCGATCACGCCATGGCGATGCACGGATTGCTGGGAGGCTATGGCATGAGCCGTGAAGCCTCGGGCACAAGCTGGCAGCCGGAGTCCGCGCCGCATGGCGGCATTCACCTGGACGCGAAAGACTGGATGGTGATGCTGCATGGCCGGGTCAACGGCATTGCCGATTGGCAAAGCGGGCCGCGTGGCGGCGACCAGGTTTTTTCCTCCAGCATGTTCATGGCGATGGCGACACGCGATCTGGCGAATGGCGACACGCTGGGATTAAAGGCGATGGTAAGCGGCGATGCCTTCATGGGACGGCGCGGCTATCCGTTGCTGCTGGCGGGCGGCGAAACCGCCGATGGCGCCACGCACCTGGTGGACCGCCAGCATCCCCACGACTTGCTGGGCGAACTGGCCGTCAGCTACAGCCATCCCTTGTCGGAAACGGACAGCCTGTTCCTGTATG
>CANGRN010000029.1 GCA_947455695.1 Alphaproteobacteria bacterium | reverse complement strand
GCCGGTCCGGCCGGTCCGCGCGACATCATCGTGCCGGAAACCATCACCGTGTCCGATCTGGCCAACCGCATGGCCCGCCGCACCGTGGACGTCATCAAGGTGCTGATGAAGAACGGCATGATGGCGACCCCCAACGACATCATCGATGCCGACACCGCCGAACTGGTAGCCGCCGAGTATGGCCATGTGGTCAAGCGCGTGGCCGAAAGCGACGTGCTGGAAGGCCTGGCCGGCGAGACCGACGACGACGCCAGCATGATGCCGCGTCCCCCGGTCGTGACCATCATGGGCCATGTCGACCACGGCAAAACCTCGCTGCTGGATGCGCTGCGCAAGACCGACGTTGTCTCGGGCGAAGCCGGCGGCATCACACAGCATATCGGCGCCTATCAGGTGAACCTGAAGTCGGGCCAGAAGATCACCTTCCTGGACACCCCCGGCCACGCCGCCTTCACCCAGATGCGCGCCCGCGGCGCCAAGGTCACCGACTTGGTGATCCTGGTGGTTGCTGCCGATGACGGCGTGATGCCCCAGACGGTGGAAGCCATCGCCCACGCCAAGGCGGCCGGTGTGCCGATGATCGTGGCGGTCAACAAGATCGACAAGGGCGACGCCAATCCCACCCGCGTGAAGACCGAACTGCTGCAGCACGAAGTCCAGGTCGAAGACATGGGCGGCGAAGTGCAGGTGGTGGAAGTCTCCGCCACCAAGCAGCTGGGCCTCGACAAGCTGGAAGAAGCCATCCTGCTGCAGGCCGAAATCCTGGACCTCAAGGCCAATCCCGACCGTCCCGCCGAAGGCGCGGTGGTCGAAGCCAAGCTGGACAAGGGCCGTGGTCCTGTCGCCACCGTGCTGGTGCAGCGCGGAACCCTGACGGTCGGCGACATCGTGGTCGCCGGCGCCGAATGGGGCCGGGTGCGCCTGCTCGCCAATGAACGCGGCGAGTCGGTGAAGACCGCCGGTCCCTCCACCCCCATCGAAGTTCTGGGTCTTTCGGCCGCGCCGGAAGCCGGCGATGAAATGGTCGTGGTCGAAAACGAAGCGCGCGCCCGCGAAGTGGCGGAATATCGCGCCCGCAAGCGCCGCGAACAGCGCCAGGCCTCGTCCTCGCGCCAGACTCTCGACCAGCTGCTGCAGACCCGCGAATCCGGCGAAAAGCGCCTGTTGCCGCTGGTGCTCAAGACCGACGTGCAGGGCTCCAGCGAAGCCATCCAGGGTTCGCTGGCCAAGCTGGCCACCTCCGAAGTCGGGGCGCAGATCCTGCAGTCCGGCGTGGGTGGCATCACCGAAAGCGACGTCATCTTGGCCCATGCCAGCGGCGCGGCGGTGATCGGTTTTAACGTGCGCGCCAACAACCAGGCCCGCGACCGCGCCAAGCGCGATGGCGTGGAAATCCGCTACTACAACATCATCTACAACCTGGTGGATGACGTGAAGGCTGCGCTGTCGGGCATGCTGACGCCCGAAACGCGCGAAAAGTTCCTGGGCAATGCCGAGATCCTGGAAGTGTTCAACATCTCCAAGGTCGGCAAGGTCGCCGGTTGCAAGGTCACCGAAGGCATCATGCGCCGCGGCGGCAAGGTTCGCCTGATCCGCGACAATGTCGTGATCCACGAAGGCGATCTGTCCACCCTCAAGCGCTTCAAGGATGAAGTGAAAGAGGTGCAGAGCGGCCAGGAATGCGGCATGGCCTTCACCAACTATCAGGACATGCAGAAGGGCGACGTCATTGAATGTTTCGAAGTCGAAACCATTCAGCGCGCGCTTTAATTCTTCCGTTCCGGGTAAGCGATGGCTGCCACCGGTACCCCAATCGGGCTTGATGCTGCCGCCGCCTTGACGGCGGTGGAAGCGGCGCTGTGGGCGTCCGATCTGCCCAAGGCGATGCGGCTGAGCGAGGATGCGGTCCGTGTCGGCGCCAACCATCCGACATTTTTGGGGCTCGCGGGCCTGGCGCGCATGCAGGCCGGTGACAATCACAATGCCCTGCCGCTGTTGCAGCGCGCGCGTCAGCAGGCGCCCAAGCATGTGGACCTGCTCTATGCGCTGGGTGAATGCCTGACCCGGCTGGGGCGTCCGCGCGAAGCGCTGGAGCCGTTCGATACCGCCATTGCCATCGCGCCGGAAGCGCGGCTGCATTTTGCCCGCGCCATGGCGCTGGAAGATTTGAGCGAACTGGACGGCGCCCGCGCCGGCTTCGAACAGGCGCTGGCGCTGAACCCCGCCCAGTCAGAAGCCCTGTCGCGCCTGGCGCTGCTGGCGGTCCAGCGCGGCGATGTCCAGGAAGCCCGCAGCCTGGCCGAGCGCGCCTTGGCGATTGATCCCAAGGATGCCGCCGCGCGTATCGCGCTGGCCGGCGCGGCGCTGGAACAGAAAGACATTGCCACCGCCGAGATGGCGGTGTCGGCGCTGGTGCAGGATCGCACCCTGGGGCCGGTGAACCGAACCTTCGCCTTCAGCCTGGCCGGCGACATTCTGGATGCGCAGGACCGCACCGCCGAAGCCTTTACCGCCTATGCGGCCTCCAAGGCGATTCAGCGCGATGCCTTCCTGCCCTCCATCGAAGGCGTGGAGCGCGTGCTGGCGCGCGAGACGCGCCTGGCACACTATTTCCGGCGGATCGATCATTGGCCCAGCGCACAGCCGCCGCAGGATGGCCCGCGCACACACGTCTTTCTGGTCGGCTTCCCGCGCTCCGGCACCACCCTGCTGGAACAGGTGCTGGCCAGCCATCCGCACGTCGCCGCGATGGAAGAGCGTCCCTGCCTGATCGATTCGGCCAAGGCGTTTTTCGGCGCCGATGCCGACCTGGATCGCCTGGCGGCGTTGTCCGATGCCGAACTGCAGCCCTGGCGCGATCTTTATTGGAAGCGGGTGGCAGAAACCGAAACGGCGCCGGCCAGGCCGGTTTTCCTGGACAAGCTGCCGCTGAATGCCGTGTTCCTGCCCCTGATCGCGCGGCTGTTTCCCAGGGCGAAGATCCTGCTGGCGCTGCGCGATCCGCGCGATGTGGTGCTGTCCTGTTTCCGCCGCCGCTTCGCCATGAATGCCGGCATGTTCGAATTCACCGAGCTGGAAAACACAGCCGTCTATTACGATGCCGTGATGACCCTGGTCGAACTCTATCGCGGCAAGCTGGCGCTGGATGTGGCCGAAGCGCGGCATGAAAGCCTGGTCGCGGATTTCGAAACTGAAGCGTCGCGGCTGTGCGCCTTCCTGGGCCTGGAATTCGACGAGGCGATGCGCGCCTTTGCAGGCCGCGCCCGCCGCCAGAACATCGACACGCCTTCCAGCGCGCAGGTCGCACGCGGCCTGTCGGATGCCGGCGTGGCGCAATGGCGGCGCTATGGCCCGCAGCTTGAACCTGTTTTCCCCATACTGGCGCCATTCGTGGCCCGGTTTGGCTATCCGGAGAATTGATATGCCCCGTCCCACCAATACGTCCGGCCGCGGCTCCTCGCGCCGCCCCCATCGCGGCGGCGGCAACGACAAGGGCGGGCCGACCCAGCGCCAGCTGCGCGTGGGCGAAGCCTTGCGTCATGCGCTGGCGGAAGTGCTCAATCGCAACGAGATCCGCGATCCCGATCTGGACGGCGTGTCGATCACCGTCACCCAGGTCAAGCCGTCGCCCGACATGCGTTATGCCACCGTCTATTGCGAACCGCTGGGCGGGCAGAATGCCAAGGAGATTGTCGCCGCTCTCAATCGCCACAAGGGATTCCTGCGCGGCGAGATGGGTCATCGCCTGACCATGAAATTCACCCCCGACCTGCGCTTCGTCGAGGACGAGTCTTTTGCCGAAGCCCTGAAGATCGAGACCATCCTGCGCTCGCCCGAAGTTCAGCGCGACCTGACCGCGCATGACGGTGACGAGAGCGAAGAAGACTGATGGGACGCCGCAAGAAGGGCAATCCGGTCCATGGATGGGTCATCCTGGACAAGCCGCTGGGCATGACCTCGACACAAGGGGTGGGCGCGGTGCGCCGCATTTTCGACGCCCAGAAGGCCGGCCATGCCGGCACCCTCGACCCGATGGCCACCGGCATCCTGGCGATTGCGCTGGGGGAAGCGACCAAGACGGTCCCCTATGCCATGGACGCCGACAAGACCTACCGCTTCACCGCCACCTGGGGGGAAAGCCGCGACAGCGACGATGCGGAAGGAAAAGTCACCGGCACCTGCGATGTGCGCCCCACCCGGGAGGCGATCGAGGCCATGCTGCCCCGCTTCACCGGGACCCTGTCCCAGACCCCCCCGGTCTATTCGGCCATCAAGGTGGACGGGGAGCGGGCCTATGACCTGGCCCGGGACGGGGAGGAGGTGGTGCTCCAGGCCCGCCCGGTGGAGGTGTTCGAAGCCAGGCTGCTGGGGGTCGAAAAAGACAGCGCCGAGTTCGAAATCCGTTGTGCCAAAGGGACTTACGTCCGGTCCTGGGTGCGGGATATCGCCCAGGCCCTGGGAACTTTGGGCCATGTCACGGCCCTGCGCCGGACCCGTCTGGGGGGGTGGGACGAAAAATCCGCGGTCAGCCTAGAAACCCTGACCCCTTTTATGCATAGTCCCGCCGCTTTTGGGTATTTGAGGCCCCTTTCGACCGCGCTGGACGGCATCCCGGCCCTGGCCGTCAGTGGTCCCGATACGGTTCGCATCCGATCCGGCAACCCCATCCTCATTCGCGCGAATATCTTCGCCCGCATGAAGGACGGTTTTGGTGACGGCGAACTCTCCGGTCTTACCGTCTTTCTCAAGGATGAGGAGGGTCAGCCCGTAGCATTGGCCGAAATCGCCGAAGGTGAGCTTCGTCCGTTTCGCGTCTTCAATTTTTCAACACCCTGATGTCCGGAAGAAAACCATGATTACCCCTGAACGCAAAAAAGAAGTCGTTGCCGAAAACGCCACCGGCAAGAACGACACCGGTTCGCCGGAAGTCCAGATCGCGATCCTGTCGGAGCGCATCACCAACCTCACAGAACATTTCAAGACCCACGCCAAGGACAATCACTCGCGTCGCGGCATGATCAAGATGGTCTCCCTGCGCCGCAACCTGCTGGACTATGTGAAGTCCAAGGATGTGAAGCGTTATGAAGGCATCATCGCCAAGCTGGGTCTGCGCCGCTGATTTTTCACGGCAACAAAGAATGGGCACGGTCTTACGCAAAAGCGTAAGGCCGTGCTTTTGCTTTTGCGGGGGATGAGCTCCCGCTGAAGCAAGCTCCATAGGGGAGCTGTACACCGCACGCGCGCAATATGGCGGCGTGCACACGAAGAGAAGAAGAAACGATGTTCACAATCCACAAAGAAACGTTTGAATGGGGCGGCCGCGAGCTGACCCTCGAAACCGGCAAGATTGCCCGCCAGGCCGATGGCTCGGTGCTGGCCACCTATGGCGAAACCGTTGTGCTGGCCACCGTGGTCGGCGCCGCCAATCCGAAGGAAGGCGTGGACTTCTTCCCGCTGACCGTGAATTACCAGGAACGCTATTACGCCGCCGGCAAGATCCCGGGCGGCTATTTCAAGCGCGAGCGCGGCGCGACCGAACGCGAGACCCTGATCTCGCGCCTGATCGACCGTCCCATCCGCCCCCTGTTCGCCGATGGCTATCGCAACGAGACGCTGGTTGTGGCGCAGGTGCTGAGCCATGACCTGGAGAACGATCCCGATATCCTGGCGATGATCGCCGTGTCGGCGGCGCTGACCCTGTCCGGTCTGCCCTTCCAGGGCCCGATCGGCGCGGCGCGCGTCGGTTACATCGACGGCGAATACAAGCTGAACCCGCCGCTGGACGAGATGCCCAATTCCAAGCTGGAACTGGTCGTTGCCGGCACGCATGACGCCGTGATGATGGTGGAATCCGAAGCCCAGGAACTCAGCGAAGACGTGATGCTGGGCGCCGTGATGTTCGGCCACCAGCAGATGCAGACGGCCATCAACGCCATCATCCGCCTGGCGGAAAAGGCGGCCAAGGAGCCGCGCGCCGTGGCCGAGGACATCCATGCCCCGACCCGCGCCAAGATCAAGGCGGCCGCGTCGGCCGAACTGGCCAAGGCATTCCAGATCCCGGTAAAGTTCGAACGCCGCGATGCGCTGAGCGCGGTGAAGAAGAAGTTTGCCGAACAGTTCGTGGGCGAAGGCGAAGGCAAGGTTGCCGCCAGCGTCTATGGCGGCCTGCTGCATGACGTGGAAGCCGATGTGATGCGCAACGCGGTGCTGGACACCAAGAAGCGCGTCGATGGCCGCGACCTGACGACGGTCCGTCCGATCGTGGCGGAAGTCGGCATCCTGCCGCGCACCCATGGTTCGGCGTTGTTCACCCGCGGCGAAACCCAGGCGCTGGTGGTTTGCACCCTGGGCACCGCCGAGGACGAACAGTTTGTCGACAGCCTGGAAGGCACCGGCAAGCAGACCTTCATGCTGCACTACAACTTCCCTCCCTACTCGGTCGGTGAAACCGGCCGCATGGGTGCTCCGGGCCGCCGCGAAATCGGCCATGGCAAGCTGGCCTGGCGCGCCATCCATCCGATGCTGCCCAAGAAGGACGAGTTCCCCTACACGATCCGCGTCGTGTCGGAGATCACCGAATCCAACGGTTCGTCCTCGATGGCCTCGGTGTGCGGCACCTCGCTGGCGCTGATGGATGCGGGCGTTCCGCTGAAGCGTCCCACGGCGGGCATCGCCATGGGCTTGATCCTGGAAGGCGACCGTTATGTCGTCCTGTCGGACATTCTGGGTGACGAGGATCACCTGGGCGACATGGACTTCAAGGTGGCCGGCACCGAAGAAGGCATCACGTCCCTGCAGATGGACATCAAGATTTCCGGCATCAACGAGGAAATCATGAAGACCGCCCTGGCGCAGGCCAAGGGCGGGCGTCTGCACATCCTGGGCGAGATGAACAAGGCGCTTACGGGCGCTCGTGCGGAATTGGGCGAACACGCCCCGCGCATCGAGCAGATCAAGATCCCCACCGACAAGATCCGCGACGTGATCGGCACCGGCGGCAAGGTGATCCGCGAGATCGTGGAAAAGACCGGCGCCAAGATCAATGTCGAAGACGACGGCACCGTGAAGGTTGCTTCGTCGGATGGCGAGTCGATCAAGGCGGCGATCAAGTGGATCCGCGGCCTGACGGCGGAACCGGAAATCGGCCAGATCTATGACGGCAAGATCGTCAAGGTGATGGACTTCGGCGCCTTCGTGAACTTCTTCGGCCCCAAGGACGGTCTGGTGCATGTTTCCGAACTGGCGGCGAGCCGTGTGGCGAACCCCAAGGACGTGGTCAAGGAAGGCCAGGCCGTGAAGGTCAAGCTCCTGGGCTTTGATGATCGCGGCAAGGTGCGCCTGTCCATGAAGCAGGTGGACCAGACCACCGGCGAGGACATCGGCAAGAAGCCGGCCGGCGACGCGCCGCAGGCCTAAGCCTTTTCGTACCGAATGAGAAAGCCGTCCGCCGCAAGCGGACGGCTTTTTCTTTGGCCGGTTAACCGCACGGGGTCCCTGTCCTTGTGGCAAGGGCTTGCTCGCGCTATCTCTCGGCCATGGCCGTGCTGATGCGCCTGATAAGCCTGATTTTGATCGTCATCGCCCTGATGCTGCTGGGCGCGGATGCGGTGTCGTCGCTGGAACGCGGCGGCGAGCTGGTGGTGCGCAGCCTGGGCACCGTCTGGGGCATCCTGAACCAGCACAGCCTGGATGCCTTCAAGAGCTGGGTACAGAACCACACGCCGGCCCTGGCGCAGGGCGTCTATTCCTTCCTGGCGCTGCCGGGCTGGGCCGCGACGGGTGTGCTGGGCGTGATATTGGCGTTCGTGTTCGGCCGCCGTCTCGGCCCGGAATAGTCAGCGGTTCTTTCCCGGTACCCAAAGAACATCACCCATGCCGCCGTCATTGGCGGTGCGCGCCATCACGAACAGGTGGTCCGACAACCGGTTGATGTAGCGAAGCGCCGCTTCGTTGATCTTTTCGTCTTGCGCCAGCGTGACCATCGCCGCTTCCGCCCGCCGCGCGATGGCGCGGGCCAGGTGCAGATGCGCCGCCAGCGCCGTGCCGCCGGGCAGCACAAATGAAGTCAGTGGCGCGAGCTTTTCGTTCATCGCATCAATCTCGTGTTCCAGCCGCTCCACCTGCGCGCCCGCAATCCGCAGCCGGCCTTCGGCCTTGCGGCCATCCTCTGGCGCGGCAAGATCTGCGCCCAGGTCGAACAAGTCGTTCTGGATACGCGCCAGCATGGCGTCTGCATCGCCCTGGGCATCCAGTCTGGCGATGCCGATGGCGCTGTTGGCTTCATCCACCGCGCCGATGGCGGCGATGCGTAGCGACGCCTTGGAAACCCGGCTGCCGTCGCCCAGCCCGGTTTGCCCGGAATCGCCGGTTTTTGTGTAGATTTTGTTGAGCGTCACCATGTCCCGAACCCGAGCCTTGCCCCTCAAATCTTAACGGCTATGATCCCGCCCGTCCCGTTTTTTAGGTCAGTTCCCATGCCCGTCCAGGCTCCCGAAATCGTCGAAACCGACAACACCCGCGTCGCCTGCGATGGCGGCGGCGGTGCGCTCGGCCACCCCAAGGTGTTCCTGGAAATGGGCGACGAGAATGCGGTGGAATGCCCCTATTGCGACAAGCGCTTTGTCCTTAAGGCCGGGGCGACCCATCATTGAGCGCCCTGAAAAAGGGTGATCACCTCTACCTGGTGGACGGTTCGGGCTATCTGTTCCGGGCCTATCACGCGCTTCCCCCGCTGACCCGCAAGTCCGATGGCCTGCCGGTGGGCGCCGTCTCCGGCTACTGCAACATGCTGTGGAAGCTGCTCGACGACATGAAGGGCCCCGACCAGCCCACCCACCTGGCGGTGATCTTCGACGCCAGCGAGAAGACCTTTCGCAACGACCTCTACAAGGAATACAAGGCGCACCGTCCGCCGCCGCCCGAGGACCTGATCCCGCAATTCCCGCTGGTGCGCGACGCCACCCGCGCCTTCGGCGTCAGTTGCGTGGAGATGAAGGGCTTTGAGGCCGACGATTTGATCGCCACCTATGCGCGCCTGGCGCACGAGGCCGGCGCCCGCTGCACCATCATCTCCTCCGACAAGGACCTGATGCAGCTGGTGGTGGACGGCAAGATTGAACTCCTGGACACCATGAAGAACCGGCGGCTTGCGAGCCCCGAGGTGCTGGAGAAGTTCGGCGTCACCCCGGACAAGGTGGTGCAGGTCCAGGCGCTGGCGGGCGATTCCACCGACAATGTGCCCGGCGTGCGCGGCATCGGCATCAAGACCGCGGCCGAGCTGATCAACATCTATGGCGATATTGAAACGCTGCTTAGCAAGACGAGCGAGATCAAGCAGAACAAGCGCCGCGAGACACTGATCGAGAATGCCGAGAATGCGCGCATCTCGCTGAAG
>CANGRN010000028.1 GCA_947455695.1 Alphaproteobacteria bacterium | reverse complement strand
GGGGCAGGCAATATGTGCTGATCCAGGCCGACAATGCGCGCGACAAGAAATCGCCGCAGGGCGCGGCCTATGTCGCCTTCGCCTTAACCGCTAAGGTAAAACCATGAAACAGGCATTGATCACCGGCGGGGCACGCGGCATCGGGTTCGGCATCGCCGAAGCGATGCTCGCGGCAGGCTATGCCGTCACCGTCACCGGGCTGACGGCCGAGGAAATCGCCGGTGTGCCCAAACGGGATCATCTGGAGGCGGTCCGGCTGGACGTCACCAGCGATGCCGATGTTGCGCACCTCATCGGAAAATTCAAACAGCTGGATGCGCTGATAAATTGTGCCGGCATCGTCCTGCGCGACGGCAAGGAATTCACCATCGCAGGATTTCAGAAAGTCATCGACGTCAATCTCACCGGCACCATGCGCATGTGCCTGGCCGCGCGGCCGCTGCTGGAACAGTCCGGCGGGGCCATCGTCAACACCGCTTCGGTCTGGTCCTTTTTCGGCGGCGCGCTGGTGCCCGGCTATACCGCCTCCAAGGGCGGGGTGGCGCAGCTGACCAAGGCGCTGGCGGTGGCCTGGGCGCCCACCATCCGCGTCAACGCCATCGCGCCGGGCTGGGTGGAAACGGCGCTGACAGCGGCCGCGCGCGCCGATGCCGCGCGTTCGCAGGCCATCATCGACCGCACGCCGCAGGGCCGCTGGGGCAAGCCGCAGGATATCGGCGGCGCGGCGGTGTTCCTGTGCTCGGAGGGCGCCGGCTTCATCACCGGCACGGTGCTGCCGGTGGATGGCGGCTATACCGCCAAATAGTGCCGCCGCACTTTCATCCCCGGCCCAGACAGCGTAGTTTGCGCCCCCAAACAATGGAGATTTCCCATGGCCGCTCGCCGCAACAATGCCCGCAAGAAAGACAAGCGCCGCCGTCACGCCAAGACCCGCAAAAAGGCCGCCGAAGCCACGGCCGCCGCCCAGGAACGTCCCGCCCAGCCCCGCCGGGCGTCGAAGGCCTGATAATACGGGCCGGAGATGGACAATTCCCGCATTCCCTATCGGCATCCCCAGCCCAAGGAGTCACCGCCCGAACTGGTGATCCCATCCGCCATTCCGGATGATGAACGGGTCTGGGTGCCGCAGGGCGAGAATGTCTGGTTCCGGCCCCTGTGCCTGTGCGCCTCGCGCGGCTACTGGATGAACCTGCTGCGGGTTCGCAAGTCCGGCGTCCTGTCGCGCCACCGCCATCCCCAGCCGGTGCATGGCTATGTCATCAAGGGCCGCTGGCGCTATCTGGAGCATGACTGGGTCGCGCAGGAAGGCGGCTATGTCTATGAGGCGCCGGGCGAGACCCACACCCTGGTGGTAGACGAAGGCGTGGAAGAGATGATCACCCTGTTCCAGGTCAATGGCGTGATGATCTATGTCGATCCCGATGGCGCCGTGCAGGGCTATGAGGACGTCTTCACCAAGATCAACCTGTGCCGCGCCCATTACGAGAAAGTCGGCCTGGGCGCCGGCTATGTGGACCAGTTCATTCGCTAGGCTTTGACAGCGAAGCTCTTCGGGTTTCCACCAGCCAGCCAGGTCTTCCACATCGTTTCATAAGCCGCTTCGATGTGCCGGGTGAAAGCCGCGGTGTCGAACAGGGCGCATGTGGTCTTGTTTTTGGCCAGCTTGTCTTTCAGCGTCTTCAACGCCTTGGGATCATTGCCCAGCTTGATCGCCAGCGCTTCGAAATCACCGGCGTTCGCGGTGATCAGCTCGGGCAAACCCGCTGCCGTCAGCAGGCTGGCGGCGACGCGGCCCGGGAAGGTGGTGCCGGTCTGGGTGATGAGCGGCACGCCGGTCCACAAGGCATCGCTGCCCGTGGTGTGGGCGTTGTAGGGCAGCCCGTCCAGGAACAGATCGGCCAGCGACAGCCGCGCCAGGTGCAGGTCGGTGTCCAGTTCGGGCGCGAATATCAGCCGCTCCGCCGCCACACCCCGCTGCGCGGCTTCCTTGCGCAGATTGTCGGCATAGGGCGCGGGGCTTTCCAGCAGCCATAGCACGCTGCCGTCCACGGCTTTCAGGATCCGCATCCAGCTGTCGAAGGTCGAAGGCGTCAGCTTGTAGGCATTGTTGAAATTGCAGAACACCGTGCCGGTCTCGGGCAGTCCGGCTTCGGCGCGGCTGGGCACCCGCGCGATCGGCCGGCCCTTGTTATCATTGGCCTGGTAGCAGCCGGGCAAGGTGACGACTTCCTCGTCATAAAAGCCGTGCTCGGCAGCCGGAATCACGATGCTGTCGGCGATGATGTAGTCCATGTAGTTGGCGCCCAGGGTGGCGGGGAAGCCCAGATAGTTGACCTGTACCGGGGCGGCGCGGTGGGCGAAGACGCCCGAGCGGGCCTTGCCGAAATAGCCGTTCAGATTGACCAGGATGTCGATCTCCTCGGCGCGGATGCGCGCCGCAGCGTCGGCATCGTGCAGCGTGCCGATGTCGATCCACTTGTCGAAGGCCTTTTCCAGCCTGGCGCGCAACTCGCTATTGTCATTGGCGCCATTGTCCAGCGCCACCAGTTCGAAGCGGTCCCGGTCATGGCGCTCATACAGGCCGGCCATCAGGATGGCGGTGGCCTGCTGGCGGAATTCGCCCGAGAGATAGCCGATACGGATTTTCTTGTGCGCCTTGCGTGAAGCGGTATCGAACGGCGCCGCGGCCATCGGCGGATACTTGTCATGGCCCCAGATGCGCGAGCAAGTCTGGGAATCCTGCGGATTTTCCCCGATCGCCTGGAAGATGAAAGGCTGCACGATGCGCGCGCCATTGCGCAGGCCCGCCTCGATCGCCGTCTTGTTAACGTCGAAGCCGCGCCAGTCGGCGCAATACATCCGCATATGGACCAGTTCGCCCAGGGCATAGGGATAATGCGGGTCCAGCACCAGGCCGCGCTCCAGGTCGGTCAGCGCCGCCTCGGGCTGCCCGATGCTCCAATAGCTATAGCTGCGATTGATCATCGCCTCGGCATAGTCGGGGCGGACCTTGAGGGCGCGGCTGTAGCATTCGATGGCGCCGGCAAAATCCTGCTGGTCGCGGCAGACATTGCCGCGCCAGTTCAGCGCCACGGCATTGCCCGGATCGATGCTCAGGACCTGGTCGAGGCTGAGAATGGCCTCCTCGTAGCGCAGCAGGTCGCGCAGGACCAGGGCGCGATTGCCCCAGGCTTCCGCGAAATTGGGTTCCAGCGACAGCGCGCGGTCCAGGCTTTCCAGCGCCTCGGCCGGGCGCTTGAGGTTGCGCAGCGCCAGGCCGCGATTGTTCAGCATCTCGGCATTGGTTTGGTAGGCATCCATCACCGCATCGAAATCGGCCAGCGCTTCTTCGGCGCGCTGCAGGTCCAGCATGATGACGCCGCGATTGTAGGTGGCGTTTGCGTCTCCGGGCGCCACGGCCAGGGCGCGGTTGTAATCTTCCAGCGCCTGCTGGGGGCGGCCCTTGGCGCGATGCGCCAGGCCGCGTTGAACCAGGACGTTGGTGTTGCTGGGCTGCATCGACAGCACCCGGTCATAACCGCCAATGGCGTCGTCCAGCCGGCCCACCGCCGCCAGCGCCACGGCGCGGTTGACCCGGGCTGCGATCATTTCGGGCTGCACCACCAGTGCGCGGTCGTAGGAATCCACCGCCAGTTCGAAACGTTGCAGGTCCGCCAGCGCCACGCCGCGATTGTAAAGTCCCTCGGCCATGTTGGGCTGGATCGCCAGCGCCCGGTCGAACATGGCCAGCGCCTCTTCGGTGCGGCGGGCGGCGCGCAGCGCCATGCCGTAATTCATCAGGCAGCCAAGATCGTCTGGATAGACGGTGGAGGCCTCGCCCAGGAAGGTGCAGGCTTCCTCGAAGCGGTTCTGCTGCATCCGCAGGATGCCCATGTAATAGCGCGGCCCGAACAGGGCGGGATCGGCGCCCAGGATCTGCATGTACAGCGCCTCGGCTTGATCCAGCTTGCCCTGCTGGTGCAGCGCGATGGCGTCTTGCGCCATCTGTTTCAGGTCCAGGACTTCCATTGGGCGTTCCGTTCTTTTTTCTTAGTTCTGTGCGGCGGCCTGGGCCACGGCCAGGGCGGTCATGTTGACGATGCCGCGCGCCGTCACCGACGGGACCATCACATGCACCGGCTTGGACACGCCCAGCAGCAGGGGTCCCACCAGCAGCGCCTCGGTGGCCGCCGACAGCAGGGTCAGTGCGATGTTGGCGGCATCCAGGCTGGGCATCACCAGCAAGTTGGCCGAGCCGGAGAGGGGGCTGTTGGACACCACGCGTCCGCGCAGCACATCGCTCAACGCCGCATCGGCATGCATTTCCCCGTCGATCTCGAAATCCGGTTCGGCGGCGCGCAACAGGCTCAGCGCCTTGCGCATCTTGATGGCGCTGGGCGAATGGGAGGTGCCGAAGCTGGAATGCGAAAGCAGCGCGGCCTTGGGCGCCAGGCCGAAGCGGCGCACGCTTCTGGCGGCCAGCTGGGTCATCTCCGCGATCTGCTCCGCGCTGGGATCGACATTGACATGGGTGTCGCAGAAGAACAGCGCGCCGTTGGGCAGGATCAGCGCCGACAGGGAATAAAGCCTTGTGACGCCGCGCTGGCGCGGAATAATAGGCAGGATGTTCTGCAACTGGCGCGTCCAGTCGCCCAACCCGCCGCACAAGGCGGCATCCACTTCACCGGCCTCCAGCAGCATGGCGGCGGCGATGCCGTGGCGGGTGGCGATCCAGCGGGCCGCCGATTCCGGCTGCACGCCGCGCCGCTCCACCATCCGCTGATAACGTTCGGTCAGGGGTGCGAAGAATTCGCGGTCCGCCTGCGGGTCCAGGATGCGCGCTTCCTTGTTGAAGTCCAGGCGCAGGCCAAGCTGCTTGGTTTTCGCCAGAATGACGTCGCGGCGGCCAATCAGGGTGGGATGGGCCAGTCCTTCATCCACCACGGTCTGCACGGCGCGCAGCACCCGGTCTTCCTCGCCTTCGGCATAGACCACGCGATGGGGATTGCGCCGCGCCACCTCGAAAACGGGGCGCATCAGCTGGCCGGAGCGGTAGACGAACTTTTCGAGCTCGCTTTCGTACGCGTCGAAATCGGTGATGGGCCGGCGGGCCACGCCGGAATCCATGGCGGCGCGCGCCACGGCCGGCGCGATGGACAGGATCAGGCGCGGATCAAAGGGCTTGGGAATGATGTAGTCGGGGCCAAAGCCGGTCTGCGCCCCGCCATAGGCGCTCGCCACCACGTCGCTGGCTTCGGCGCGGGCCAGCGCGGCGATGGCTTCGACGGCGGCCACCTTCATCGGCTCGTTGATGGTGGTGGCGTCCACGTCCAGCGCGCCACGGAAGACAAAGGGGAAGCACAAGACGTTGTTGACCTGGTTCACATCGTCGGAACGGCCGGTGGCGATGATGGCGTCGGGCCGCGCCGCCTTGGCGACTTCGGGCAGGATTTCCGGATCGGGATTGGCCAGCGCCAGGATCAGCGGCTTGGCCGCCATCTGCGGCAGCCATTCGGGCCTCAGCACATTGGGCGCGGACAGTCCCAGAAAAACATCGGCGCCCACCAGCACATCGCCCAGAGTGCGGGCGTCGGTCTTGCGGGCATAGCGCGAAAGATTGGGCGCCATCTCATCGCCCCGGTCCTTGTGCACCACGCCCTTGATGTCGGTCAGGGTTATGTTGTCCACCGGCAGGCCCATCGCCACCAACAGGTCGACGCAGGCCAGGGCCGCAGCGCCGGCACCGCTGGTCACCAGCTTGACGTCTTCCAGCTTCTTGCCCTGCAGCACCAACCCATTGCGGATGGCGGCGGCGCAGACGATGGCGGTGCCATGCTGGTCGTCATGGAAGACCGGTATCTTCATCCGCTCGCGCAGCTTCTTCTCGATCACGAAGCATTCCGGCGCCTTGATGTCTTCCAGGTTGATGCCGCCGAAGGTCGGCTCCAGCGCCGCCACGATGTCCACGAAGCGGTCGATGTCGGTCTCGTCCACTTCCAGGTCGAACACGTCGATGCCGGCGAATTTCTTGAAAAGGACGGCCTTGCCTTCCATCACCGGCTTGGAGGCCAGTGGCCCGATATTGCCCAGCCCCAGCACGGCGGTGCCGTTGGTGATGACGGCGACAAGATTGCCGCGGGCGGTATAGTCGCGGGCCGAGGACGGATCCTCGACGATGGCCATGCACGGCGCGGCGACGCCGGGCGAATAGGCCAGCGCCAGGTCGCGCTGATTCGCCATGCGCTTGGTCGCTTCCACCGACAGCTTTCCCGGGCGGGGAATGCGGTGATAATCCAGCGCGGCTTTACGGAAATCGTCGTCCATGATCGGGACCTGTGGCGGGAGCCGGTAATTGGCAGGCCCGGGGGGTATAAATCAAGCTTTGCCCCTGTTTTTGCCCGGTTGTCCGCCGAAAATCCCGGAACCGGGGCACTTGGGCGGGCGTTCCCCAACCGTCCGCGCCCGAACCGGTTTCCAGGCGTGTTCAGATGGTTAGATTTGGCTGATATTGCGCACCGCTTTCAGGCCCCATCCCGTGATGGGGCGCTTCAGGAGATTTCATGCAGATCGGGATTGTTGGATTGGGCCGCATGGGAGCCAATATCGGCCGGCGGTTGATGAGCCGTGGCCACCAAGTGGTTGGGTATGACGCCTCTGCCGCCGCGGTGAAGGGCCTGGAGGGCGCGACCGGCGCGACATCCCTGGAAGACGTGGTGGCCAGCCTGACCCCACCGCGCGCGGTGTGGGTGATGCTGCCGTCGGGCAAGATCACCGAAGATACCATCGCCAGGCTGGGCACCCTGCTGTCCAAGGGCGATGTCGTGATCGATGGCGGCAACAGCTTCTGGAAGGACGATGTGCGCCGCGCGAAGTCCTTACGGGAAAAGGGCATCGCCTATCTGGATGTCGGCACCTCGGGCGGGGTATGGGGACTAGAGCGCGGCTTCTGCATGATGATCGGCGGCGAGAAGGCCTCGGTCGATCGCCTCGATCCCATCTTCAAGGCGCTGGCGCCGGGCGCCGGCGACATACCCAAAACGCCGAACCGCGAGAAATCCGATCCGCGCGTCACCGAAGGCTACATGCATGCCGGCGCCGCCGGCGCGGGCCATTTCGTCAAGATGATACATAACGGCATCGAGTACGGGATGATGCAGGCCTTTGCCGAAGGCTTCGACATCATGAGCGGCCGCAGCAGCGACAAGCTGCCCGAGGATGAACGTTTCGACATCAATGTCTCGGATGTCGCCGAAGTATGGCGGCGCGGCAGCGTGGTGGCGTCCTGGCTGCTGGACCTGACATCCATCGCGCTGGCGCGATCGGGAACGCTGGAGGAGTTCAGCGGCAAGGTCGACGACAGCGGCGAAGGCCGCTGGACGGTTGCGGCGGCGGTGGACCAGGCGGTGGCGGCGCCGGTGCTGACCGCGGCGCTGTATGCGCGCTTCCGCTCCCGCAGCGAGAACACCTTTGGCGAGAAACTGCTTTCGGCCATGCGCAAGGAATTTGGCGGCCATGTCGAAAGCATCGTCCCCGCCCACAAGGCCAAGGACGACGACAAATGAGCATGCAGTCGCACAACGCGCCGCCCCCGGCCTGCGCCATCGTGATCTTCGGCGCCAATGGCGATCTGACCAAGCGGCTTGTTGTGCCGGCACTCTACAACCTGGCGCGCACAGGCCTGTTGCCCAAGAACCTGGCGCTGGTGGGTGTGGACCACAACAAGAAGACCAGCGAGGAATGGACAGCCCAGCTGAAGGACTTCCTGGTCACGGTGCTGGCCAAGAACAGCGAAGAAATCGACGAAACCCTGTGGGGCAAGGTTGCCGGCTCCATGACCTTTCTCAGCGGCGATTTCGAAAAGCCCGAAACCTATGGCCAGCTCAAGGACTTGCTGGCCGCGCTGGACCGGAAACAGGGGCTGGACGGCAATGTGCTGTTCTACATGGCGGTGGCCGACCGCTTCTTTCCCGTCATTGCCGGCAAACTGGGCGAAGCAGGCCTTATGGATGACGCCAGGGGCTTCCGCCGCCTGATCGTCGAAAAGCCCTTCGGCCACGACCTCGCTTCGGCCCGCTCGCTGAATGCCTGCCTGCTGAAATACCTGAAGGAAGAACAGATCTACCGCATCGATCATTTCCTGGGAAAGGAGACGGTGCAGAACATCATGGCGCTGCGCTTCGGCAACGGCCTGTTCGAGCCGATCTGGAACCGCGACCGCATCGACCATGTCCAGATCACCGTGGCCGAAAGCATCGGGGTGGAGACGCGCGGCAAGTTCTATGAGGCGACAGGCGCCTTGCGCGACATGATTCCCAACCACCTGTTCCAGCTGGTGGCGATGGTGGCGATTGAGCCGCCCGTCAGCTTCAACGCCGAGGATATTCGCGCCAAGAAAGCGGAGTTGTTCAAGGCCATCCAGCCTTTGGCCCTGACCGACGTGGTGCGCGGCCAGTATGACGCGGGCACGGTGCAGGACGCGCCGGTCCCGGCCTATCGCAAGGAGCCGAACGTTTCGCCCGATTCCAATATCGAGACCTATGCCGCCATGCGGCTGAAGATCGACAATTGGCGCTGGGCCGGCGTGCCTTTCTATTTGCGCACCGGCAAACGGCTGAACATCCGTTCCAGCGAAATCGCCATCCGTTTCAAGCAGGCGCCCTATGCCCTGTTCCGCGACACGCCGGTGGACGAGCTTGATGCCGACTGGCTGATCCTGCGCATCCAGCCGGACGAGGGCATCCGCCTGCGCTTCAATGCCAAGCGGCCGGGACCGGCCATGATGCTGGAAAGTGTTTCGATGCGCTTCAACTACAAGGACTATTTCCACCAGGCGCCGGCGGTGGGTTACGAGACATTGATCTATGACTGCCTGATCGGTGATGCGACGCTGTTCCAGCGCGCCGACCAAGTGGAAGCGGCCTGGGCGCTGGTCGAGCCGGTGCTGAAGGGCTGGCAGGACACCAATCCGCGTCACTTCCCCAATTACGCGGCGGGCAGCGAAGGTCCCATCGCGGCCAACGACCTGCTGGCCAAGGATGGCCGTTCCTGGCGTGCCATCCGCATCCTGGGCGGCAAATGAGCGGCATTGCGGGCACGATGGAAGTGGTGAAGGACGCCGGCGCACTGGCGGCGCGGGCGGCCGATATCATTGCCGGCCGCCTGAAGGTGGCGCGCTATCCCTTCCGCCTGGCGCTGTCGGGCGGGTCGACCCCGCGCGCCACCTACGAATTGCTCGCGAAGAGGGAGCTGAACTGGGACTGCGCCGAACTGTTCTTCGGCGATGAGCGCTTCGTGCCGCCGGACCACAAGGATTCCAATTACCGCATGGTGCGCGAGACGCTGCTGTCCAGCGAATTTGTGAATCCGCGCAAGCTGCTGGCCATCCCGACCGACGGTACGCTGCAAAGCGCCGCCGACCGCTATGACGAAATCCTGCGCCAGCAATATGGCGCCGGCACGCTGGAAGCC
>CANGRN010000027.1 GCA_947455695.1 Alphaproteobacteria bacterium | reverse complement strand
TATCCCCGCCTCTATCACAAGTTCGCCGCCAACATCGTCAACGAAGGCCTGGAAGATTTTGTGGTGCCGCTGCCGCTGGATTCCATCAACGCCTTCCAGCTTCTGAAGGAAAAGGGCATCCGCCCCGATGTGCTGCACATCGATGCCGGTCACGATTATCATTCGGTGATGGCCGACTTGAAGGCCTGGTGGCCGCAGCTGAAAGATGGCGGCGTGCTGGTGGGCGATGATTATTTTTCCAAGCCCCTCATCGGCCAGGGCAAGTGGCCCGAAGTGCGTCAGGCCTTCGACGAGTTCTTTGCCGCCAACAAGCATACCGTGTTCGAGAACACCGACGGCAAGTGTTACGTGGGCAAGCCTTAGGAGCGCCGGCGAGGTCGGTAGCGACAGCGTACCGACGAGCGACCAATATTAAAGCGGATCCGGCTTGGGCTTGCGCGTCGATAGCGACGGGTCCAGCCGTACCTGGAACCAGTTCATCGCCCAGTGCAGATGCGGGCCTGTGGCGCGTCCCGTGGCCCCGATCAGGCCGATGCGCTGGCCGCGCCTGACCGCCTCGCCAACTTTCACAAGCCGTTTGCTTTGATGCAGGTATGACGTGGACACGCCCTGGCCGTGGTCGATCAGGGTGAAGCCGCCATTCAGGTAATAATCGTCACACACGCTGACCACGCCGTCAGCCGGCGCGTGGATCGGCGTGCCGGTGGGCGCGGCCATGTCCACGCCGTAATGCGGCGACATGGGCGTGCCGTTGTCGATGCGCTGGCTGCCGAAGATGCCGCTTTCGATCCCCGGCGCCGGCCAGTCGAAACCGGACAGGAAATCGCTGCCGCCACTGTCGGTGAGCCGCGCTAGGTAGACGGTCTCCGCCTCGCGGGCGATGCGCTCGGCCACTTCGGGCGGCGGCGTCACCGTGTGCTGCGGCAATCCATTGACGTGCTGGATATCGTAGGTGCGCACCGACGGCGTAAAGCTGCGGCTGTCGCCGCCGCCTTCGGGATAGCGCACCGTCACCATCACCGGCTTGGTCTGGTCGGGGCCGAAGCCAAACACAAAGCGTCCGTCGGCGGTGACGCGCAGGGGCCGTCCATCCAGCGCCGCCACGGAACCGGGCGGGGCGCTGCCCATGGCCAGGCTGCCCTGGCTCATCGCGCCGGTAATGGAGAATCGGATGGGCTTTTCCGATGCTGCCCAGCTGGGCAGGACGGCAGACGAAAAACAGGCGCCGACAAAAAACCGGCGGCGCATCATTTCGGCGCCAGACCCTTTTCCTGCGCCCGCGCCGTGGCGATGTCGGGGCTGGCATAGGCTTCCTGCAGGTCCACGCTCCAATAGCGCAGCGCATCCAGCGGAATATGCGTGCCCGTCACGGCGCAGACGACATAGCCGCCGGCCGTGACGATCTCATATTCGCCGTCGAGATAGTGAAGCCTGGCCTCACCCTGATCGCGTTCCATGATGTTCATAAGCGCATTGTACCCAATGGCCTGTCAAAAAAGCGAGCCCTGATCGACGGGCTTTTTCGCTTTGCCCCGGGCGGGCCCACCCTCCGCCACCGCCGGCGTATCGCCATCGGCAAAACTCAGGGTCAGCGCCTCGCCCGGCTTCACCGCGGCAGCCCGGCGGCGCACCTTGCCATCCTCGCCCCGCACCAGCGCGAATCCCCGCTCCAGCACCGATTTGTGCGACACGCTGTCCAGCACCCGCGTCAGCCCGTCCAGCTGCCGCCGCGCCTGCGCCAGCCGGGCACGCTGCGCCCGTTCGGCGCGGGTTCCCAGCGCCGCCACCCGCTCGCCGCACACCGTCATGCGGTCTTTCAGCATGCGGGTGCGCAGCTGTGCTTCGGCCCGGGAGAATTGCACGCGATGGACCTGCAAATTCTTGCGCAAAGATTGCCCCAGCCCCTCGCTGGCCTGGTCCAGGCGCTGTCGCGGCCCCGCGAACAGGCTTTCCGCCCTGGGCAGCACCCGCGCCAATTGCGCCAGGTGCCGCTGGCGGTCTTTCAGCCCCTTGCTGAAACAGGTCAGCATGCGGCGTTCGAAATCGATGGTCTGCGCCAGAAGCTCGGTGCGCACCGGCACCGCCAGCTCGGCGGCGGCGGTGGGTGTCGGCGCACGCATGTCGGCGGCGAAATCGATCAAGGTGGTGTCGGTCTCATGCCCCACCGCCGAGATCAGCGGAATGACGCTCGCCGCCGCGGCGCGCACCACCGCCTCGTCGTTGAAGGCCATCAGGTCTTCGACCGAGCCGCCACCGCGCGCCACGATGATCAGATCGGGTTTGGGCAGATGCGCGCCGAACGCATTGAAACCGGTGATGGCGGCGGCGACCTCGGCGGCCGCCTTCTCGCCCTGCACCGCCACCGGCCACAGCAGCACCCGGCGCGGAAAACGCGCCTCCAGCCGGTGCATGATGTCGCGGATCACCGCGCCGGTGGGCGATGTGATCACGCCGATCACGCCGGGCAGGAACGGCAGCTTCTTCTTGCGGGATGCATCGAACAGGCCCTCGGCAGCCAGCTTCTTGCGCCGCTCCTCCAGCATCGCCATCAGCGCGCCCAGGCCCGCCAGTTCCACCTGCTCGACGATGAGCTGGTAGCGCGACGAGCCGGCATAGGTGGACAACTTGCCGGTGCAGATCACTTCCATGCCCGCTTCGGGCCGGATCTTCAGCCGGCCGGTGTTGCCGCGCCAGATCACCGCATTCAGCACCGCCTTGTCGTCCTTCAGGTCGAAATAGACATGGCCGGAGGAATGGAATTTCAGGCCCGAAATCTCGCCCCGCACCCGGACGAAGGCGAACTGGTCCTCCACCGCGCGCTTCAGGGCGGCGGACAATGTTGTGACTGTAAATTCGGGCAGGTTGGAAACTGGTGTGTCGGCCATGGTCCCATGATACAGGGTGGCGGCGGGCAAAGGCGAGGTTTGCGGTGAAGGTCTTGTTGGTGGGTTCGGGGGGCCGCGAACATGCGCTGGCCTGGGCGCTTTCAAAAAGCCCCCTGCTGACAAAGCTTTACTGCGCGCCCGGCAATGCGGGCATCGCGGCCGTCGCCGAATGCGTCCCCATCCCCGCCACCGACTTCGCCGCCCTGGCCAAATTCGCCGTGGAGACCCGAATCGATTTCGCCGTCATCGCCGCCGACGCCCAGCTGGTGGGCGGGCTGTGGGACGTGCTGGAGGCCGCCGGCATCCGCAGCCTGGGGCCGTCGAAAGCCGCCGCGGTGCTGGAAGGCTCCAAGGGCTTTGTCAAAGAGCTTTGCGATCGTGTGGGCATCCCCACCGCCGCCTATCAGCGCTTCACCGCGCCGGATGCCGCCAAGACATTCGCCGACAGCCTGGGTTATCCCGTGGTGATCAAGGCCGATGGCCTGGCCGCCGGCAAAGGCGTGATCATCGCCGCCGACAAAAGCGAAAGCCACAAGGCGATCGACTTCATGTTCGAAGGCGGCTTCGGGCAGAGCGGTCACGCCATCGTGATCGAGGAATTCATGGATGGCGAAGAGGCCAGCTTCTTTGCCTTGTCCGATGGCACCAACGTCATTCCGCTGGCGGGCGCGCAGGATCACAAGCGCGTCGTTGACGGCGACACCGGCCCCAACACCGGGGGCATGGGCGCCTATTCACCGGCACCGGTGCTGACGCCGGGCCTGGAACAGGTGGCGATGGAGCAATTCATCAAGCCCACCGTGGCGGCGATGAAGGCCAGGGGCCTGCCCTATCTGGGCGTGCTGTATCTGGGCCTGATGATCACCAGGCAGGGGCCCAAGCTGGTGGAATACAATGCCCGCTTCGGCGATCCGGAATGCCAGGTGCTGATGCCGCGCCTGAAAAGCGATCTTTTGACCGCGCTGCTGGCGGCCCGCGACGGCAAGCTCACGCCGCTGGAATGGCGCGACGAGGTCGCGCTGACCGTGGTGATGGCCTCCCAAGGCTATCCCGGTTCTTACGAAAAAGGACATGTCATCACCGGCCTGGACGAAGCCGCCAGGCTGCCCGGCATCACCATCTTCCATGCCGGAACTCAAAAGCGCGGCAACGATATCGTGGCGGTCGGCGGCCGGGTGTTAAATGTCACGGCCCTGGGCAAGGATGTCGCCGAAGCACAAAAGCGCGCTTATGAAGCTGTGAAGCTGATCCATTGGGAAGGCGCCTTCTGCCGCAGTGATATCGGCTGGCGCGCACTGAATCGTTGACAGACGGCCCCCGAAAAGGCACCCAACTGTCATGCTTTTGTGGGCGGGCTTACTATCCATCCTGGTCGGGTGCGCGGCGCTGTTGATCGACCGCGCCCTGGCGCATTTCATCTATGACCATGTCAGCGGCCGCGCCCACAAGGCGCTGGACGGCATCACCCATTACGCCAAGGCCGGCCACTGGCTGGCGGCCGCCATCCTGGCGCTGATCGTGGCGGCGGGCATGCGCCACTTCAATGTGCTGGCCGACGAGGTCACCCAGCTGATCAACTATTCGCTGGCCTTCATCGCCAGCCTGACCCTGGGCAGCGGTTTTCTGCATGTCATCAAGCTGGCGCTGGGCCGCCGGCGCCCGCGCGACGACATGGAGATGGGGCTGTATGGCTTCATGCCGCTGGCCTTCAACCCCGATTACAATTCCTTCCCCTCCGGCCATGCCCTGACCATCTGCTGCGTGGCGGTGATCTTCACCTGCGTGTGGCCGATGGCCTGGCCGATCTGGTTCGGCATCGCCGCGCTGCTCGCCGTCACGCGCGCGCTCCTGACGGCGCATTTTCTCAGTGATGTCCTGATCGGCGCCGGCATAGGCCTGATCGCGGCGCGCGAAGTGCTGCAGCTGGGCTTTCCCGGTTTCTCACCGGTCTGGTTCTAGGCGCGCCGCGCTCTGAAGAACGCCTTCAATATTTCGCCGGCTTCCTGCGCATGCGGCTCGGTCTGCATCACCACCGGACGATGATGGCAGGTGGGCTGCTCAAAGAAGCGCGGCCCGTGCAGCACCGCCCCGCCCTTGGGATCGCAGGCCGCGAACACCAGCCGCCCGATGCGCGCCATCGCCATGGCGCCCGCGCACATCGCGCAAGGCTCCAGGCTGACATACAGCGTCGAGCCGATCAGCCGCTCATTGCCCAGCGCCTTCGCACCGCTGCGCATCACCAGCATCTCGGCATGGGCGGTGGGGTCCTTGAGCTCCAGGATGCGGTTGCCGTCACGCGCCAGCAGCGCGCCATCGGGGCCCAGCAGCACCGCGCCCACCGGCACTTCGCCCCGCAAGGCGGCCGATTTCGCTTCTTCCAGCGCCAGTGCTATGGCTTGCCCATCATCCATGCTCTGGAGTTAGCATTGCCGCCCCCCTCCGCACCAGCCGGCGACCGTATTGCCAAAGTCATCGCCCGGGCCGGGATCTGCTCGCGCCGGGACGCCGAAAAGCTGATCCTGGAAGGCCGGGTCAAGCTGGACGGCGTGGTGGTGAAATCGCCCGCCGTCAACGTGACCGCCAACAATGTCGTGCAGGTGGACGAGAAGCCGCTGGCCGAGCCGGAAGGCGCGCGGCTGTGGCGCTATCACAAGCCCAACGGCCTGGTCACCACCCACAAGGATGAAAAGGGCCGGGCCACCGTGTTCGCCAATGTGCCCAAGCATCTGGGCCGGGTGGTGTCGGTGGGACGCCTGGACTTCAATACCGAGGGCCTCCTGCTGCTCACCAATGACGGCGACATCGCGCGCCGCATGGAACTGCCGGCTTCGGGCTGGACGCGCGTCTATCGCGTGCGCCTGTTCGGCAAGGTGACCCAGGCCGATCTCGACAAGCTGGCCAGCGGCATCACCATCGACGGCGTCAAGTACGGTCCCATCGTTGCCGACCTGGAACGCAGCAAGGGCCTGCACAGCTGGGCAACGGTCAGCCTGAAGGAAGGCAAGAACCGCGAGATCAAGCGGGTGATGGAACGGCTGGGCCTGAAGGTCTCCCGCCTGATCCGCACCGCCTATGGCCCGTTCCAGCTGGGCCAGCTGCCCGAAGGCCAGGTCGAGGAAATCCCGGCCCGGCTGTGGCGGGAAAAGCTGGGAATCGGCCGCAAAAAACGTGCTGACCGGGATGAGTAAGACGGCTATAAGCCGCCTCTAACGGGAGACGGCCATGGGAAGCATGAAAGACAAGCGCAAGAACCAGCTTCAGCCGCCCTATGCTGCTGAGACCAGGGACGCGCGCTTCGCCGGGACCTTCGAGGTTCTGGTGCCGGTTCCCGAGCGCAACAAGCCGCAACGCGTGCCGCTGCAGTTCCCCACCATGGCCGCTGCCGAGAACTGGATTCACAGTCCTGACGGCAAGGACATGATCGCCGACATCCTGAAGGAAGCCCAGAAGGGCTGACGCCGCCCTGGGGACGGCGCCGCCGGTCCTCAGTGCTTCATGCCGTCCATCTTCATCGCGTCATCCTTCATCTTTTCGCCGGCCATCGGCTTGGCGGCCATCATCTTGCTGTGCTTCCTGGCCGGCTTCATCGCCATGCCGTCCATCTTGGCCTCGCCCGACATGGCCATGCTGCCCGCGGGCTTGGCCTCCATCTTCATGCTGTCCTCGGCGGCATGGGCCGGGGCCAGCGCGAATGCGGCCAGCGCCGCGGCCGTCAGAATGATTTTCATGGAAATTCTCCCTTGTGGTTGGTACGGCCAGTTCGGGCGCCATGAGGCGGGGGTTACAGGCCCGCCCGCTTTGGGTGTAACTTTTTTCCGCCGCCCGCGAAGCTTGAACAGGAGCCGTGTTTGATCGCCCAGGAGGCGCAATACCGGGACTGGATGCTGGCCGCCCTGATGGGCGATGCCGGCGCCTACCGGATGCTGCTTGGGGGCCTGACCCGGCATTTGCGAAGCTATTACGCGCGCCGCCTGGATGCGGCCGCGGCCGAGGATGCCGTGCAGGAAACATTGATCGCCATTCACACGCGCCGCGCCACCTATGACCCGGCCCTGCCCTTCACCGCCTGGGTCTATGGCATCGCGCGCTACAAGCTGATCGACGAATATCGCCGCCACAAGCGCCGCGCCACCGTGCCGCTGGACGAAGCCGCCGACCTGTTCGGCCATGACGATGCGACAGACGCCATCGCCCGGCGCGACGTCACCAAGCTGCTGGACAAGCTGCCGCCCGCCAAGCGCCAGCTGGTGAAGGACATCAAGCTGGACGGCGTCAGCGTGGCGGATGCGGCGGCGCGCACGGGGCTTTCGGAATCGGCGGTGAAGGTCACGGTGCACCGGGCCATCAAGTCGCTGGGTGAAGATCTGGGCGAAGATTTGGAGAAGCGCGATGCAGACCGATGACCTGATCGCGCATCTCTCCAACGATCTGCCGCCGGTGCGCAATGGCGCGGTGATGCGCATCCTGCTGTCCGCCATCACGCTGGGCGTGATCGGCTCCACCCTGGTGATGGTGCTGGTCCTGCATCCGCGCCACGACCTGGCTGCGGCGATGACCAGCTTCGGCATGTGGACCAAGCTTCTCTATACCTTCGCCCTCACCGCCTTCGGCTTCTGGCTCGTGGAGCGGGCGGGGCGCCCCGGCGCGGACATGGTGCGGCCCGCGCTGCTGCTGGCCTTGCCGGTGCTGGCCATCGCGCTTCTTTCCGTCATCCAGATGAATGCCACCGACTCCGATCCGCGCCTTTTGCTGATGGGCCACACGGCGCGCGTCTGCGCGTTGCTGGTCACCATGACCGCCCTGCCCACCCTGGCGGCGACCTTCTGGGCCCTGAAGCGGCTGGCGCCCACCCGCCTGGCACTGGCCGGGACCGGGGCCGGATTGTTCGCGGGCGCGGCCGGCGCCTTTGTCTATTCCTTCCACTGCCCCGAGGGCGCGGCGCCTTTTATTGCAGTCTGGTACAGCCTCGGCATCGCGTTAACCACCGGAATTGGCGGATTTCTGGGACCGCGTTTTCTGCGTTGGTAAGCGGATGTTCACTTTTTGCATGTTAATTCTCCATTCCGAATACGGTTGGAGACCAGAATATGCGTAAGTTGATCCTCATCGCCGCCGCGCTGGCCCTTGGCAGCCTGGCCGCCAACGCCGATCCTCTTCAGGACGGCGCCCGTTACTTCCAGCGCGCGGATTACAACCGCGCCCTCGCCTCCTGGCGTCCGATGGCGGTCCAGGGCAATCCGGTGGCCCAGAACAATCTGGGCATCATGTACCTGGATGGCAAAGGCGTTCCGCAGAACACTTCGGAAGCTGTGCGCTACCTGTCGCTGTCCGCCGCGGCCGGCTCTTCGCTGGGCCAGAACAATCTCGGCGGCCTGTACCGTGACGGCAAGGGCGTTCCGCGCGACTATGGCAAGGCCGCCCAGTGGTTCTCCGCCAGCGCCGCGCAGGGCAATTCCGCCGGCATGTACAACCTGGGCCTGATGTATGAAATGGGCCAGGGCATCAAGGCCGAACCCTTCCACGCTTACATGTGGTACGCGCTGGCCGCCGACATGGGCAACATGCCCAATGCCGCCGCCCATCGTGACGCCCTGTGGCGCCGCATGACCCCGGCCGCGCAGAACCAGGCCCGCCAGCTGGCCGTAGCCTGCAAGCGCGCCGGCTATCGCGGCTGCCGCTAAGCCACCACGCGCATACAAAGAAAGCGGCCCGGGAAACCGGGCCGCTTTTTTATTGCCTGACCGGCAGCCGCCTAGCGCAGGACGCCCAGCAGGTACAGGATCAGGATGATGATCAGGATGGTGCCGACGGAGATGCCGCCACCCATCGCGCCATAACGGCTGAAACCGAAGCCGCCGCCGGCCAGCAGCAGAACCAGGAGAATGATCAGCAAAAGGGACATGAAATTACCTCTCTGTATGGGAGAGGTAATGTTGTCGGCGGCTTAAGGTTCCCTAGCCGCCAAACTCCACCAGATACCCCGCAACACCTTCCTGCGGCTCGCCATTGCCCAGCGAGGTGCTGAACAGCCGCCGGCGATAGGAGAAGATCGTCACGCAGCAGACCTGGTGCACGTCCCACTTCCCGCCATGCTGGAAGGCGCTGAACATCCAGTCGGCGAAATGGCCGCCCTCGGCATGGCCGCTTTCATAGCCGGTCCAGAACAGCGTGCCCTTGCCGCCATCGGCCGCGCTCTCCGGCCCAGTCACCCAGCGCCATTCCCCCGGCGCGGTCTGGCGTCCACCCAGGAACGTGGTGTCGGTGTCATCGCCATTGGGAAACACCTTGGTCATGATGAAGTCGAATTCGGCCTTGTCGCCGATGGTGGCGAGATAACCCTTGCGGCCTTCGAAGCTGATTTTCTCCGCCGCGGCCTTTGCCGCCGCCCAGGTGATGTTCGGCGCCACGACATAGCGATAGGCATGGCCGGTGGGCGCCTGCACCACGTCGCTGCTTTGCAAGGTCGGAAACGTCTCCTGCCCCGGCTCCTGCGGCGCCGAGAACAGCAACTTGTAAGCGATGGCGACGACCAGCACCGCCGCGGTGGCCCACAGCCCCCAGACGATGCCGCGCATCATTTCCGGTGATAGACGAAAGCCCATTCCAGTCCCCTGCCCCGCCCGGATCATAATC
>CANGRN010000026.1 GCA_947455695.1 Alphaproteobacteria bacterium | reverse complement strand
GGCCATTACTTCTTCTTCCCTTCCTTGCGGAAGATGAACTCGCCGGCGTACTTGATACCCTTGCCCTTGTAGGGTTCGGGCTTGCGCCAGCGGCGGATCTCGGCGGCCACCTGGCCGACCTTCTGCTTGTCGATACCCGAGATCAGCACCGTGGTGTTGTCCGGGGTCTTGATCTCGATCCCTTCGGGGATCGCGAAATCGACATCGTGGCTGTAGCCAAGCTGCAGCTTCAGGTTCGTGCCCTGGGCTGCAGCGCGGTAACCGACGCCGGTGATGTTGAGGGTCTTGGTGTAGCCCTCGGTCACGCCGGTCATGAGGTTGTCCACGAGCGTGCGCTGCATGCCCCAGAACGCCCGTGCGGCCTTGGTGTCGTTCGCCGGCTTCACGATGATGGCATTGCCATCGACCGTGTAGCTGATCTCTTCACGCATGCTCAGCGTGAGAGTGCCCTTGGGGCCCTTCACGGTGATCACGCCGTTCGCGATATCTGCGGTGACGCCGCTCGGGATCGTCACCGGCTTCTTGCCGATGCGGCTCATCAGAACACCTCCGCCAGCACTTCGCCGCCGACGTTCGCAGCACGTGCCTCGGCATCCGAGAGCACGCCCTTGGGCGTCGAGACGATGGTGATGCCAAGGCCATTGCGCACCACCGGGAGTTCCTTGGAACCCGAGTAGACGCGGCGGCCCGGCTTCGAAACACGGGCCACGTGCTTGATCGCGGGCTGGCCCTCGAAATACTTCAGCTCGATGCGCAGCTGCGGGTGTGCGCCGGTGGCGTCCTCGCTGAAGCCGCGGATATAGCCCTCGCGCTGGAGAACCTCGAGCACATGGAGACGCAGCTTGGAGGCGGGAGAGACAACGGTGTCCTTCTTCGCCTGCTGGCCGTTGCGGATGCGGGTGAGCATATCACCCAGGGGATCGGTCATCGCCATCGCTTGATCCTTACCAGCTCGACTTGGTCACGCCCGGAATCATGCCCTTGTTGGCAAGATCCCGCAGCTCGACGCGGCACAGGCCGAACTTGCGATAATAGGCGCGCGGCCGGCCGGTGGTAGCGCAGCGGTTGCGCACCCGGGTGGGGTTCGCGTTGCGCGGCAGCTCGGCCATCTTCAGCCGAGCCATCAGACGATCGCCCTCATCGAGCGTTTCATCATCGGCCAGCGCCTTGAGCGCGGCAAACTTCGCCGCATACTTCTGAACGAGCTTCTTGCGACGCTCATTCTTGTTGATCGAACTCAGTTTCGCCATGGACTTAAGCTCTTTTCTGCAAGTTCTAGGATCAGGCGGCCTTGGCCTGTTCGGCGGCTTCCTGCGGGAACGGGAAACCAAACAGACGGAGCAGCTCGCGCGCCTCGTCGTCGGTCTTGGCGGTGGTGGTGACAATGATATCCATGCCGCGCACCTTCTCGATCTGGTCGTAGCTGATCTCGGGGAAGATGATCTGCTCTTTCAGGCCCATCGCGTAATTGCCGCGCCCGTCGAACGACTTCGGGTTGAGTCCACGAAAGTCGCGGATGCGGGGCATCGCGATGGTGATCAGACGGTCGAGAAATTCGTACATGCGTTCGCGGCGCAGGGTGACCTTGCAACCGATCGGCATGCCCTCGCGCAGCTTGAACTGGGCGATCGACTTCTTGGCCTTGGTGATCACCGGCTTCTGGCCCGCGATCAGCTCCATTTCGGCAGCGGCGGTCGTGACCTTCTTCTTGTCCTGGCTCGCCTCGCCAACGCCCATGTTGATCGTGATCTTCTCGATCTTCGGGACTTCCATCGCGTTCTTGTAGCCGAACTTCGCCGTCATCGCGGCTGCGATCTCGGCGTCGTACTTCGACTTCATACGCGGGATGTACTTGTCAACCATCGATGGTCTCCCCGGACTTCACGGCGACGCGCACCTTCTTGCCATCGCGCTCCTCGAAGCGGACGCGGGTCGGCTTGCCGTCACGGTCAGCGACAGCAACCTTGCAGATCGCCAGCGGCGCCTCGCGGCGGTCAATCCCGCCTTGCGGGTTGGTCTGCGTCGGCTTGCGGTGGCGAGCGATCATGTTGACGCCGGCGACCACGACCTTGCCGTCCTTGGGCAGCACCTGCAGGACCGTGCCGGTGCGGCCCTTGTCCTTGCCGGCGCGGACGACGACGCTGTCACCCTTCTTGATCTTGGCGGCCGACATCACAGCACCTCCGGAGCAAGGCTGATGATCTTCATGAAGCCGCGAGCGCGCAGTTCGCGCACCACCGGGCCGAAGATGCGGGTGCCGATCGGCTCTTCGTTCTTGCCGACGAGCACGGCCGCGTTGGTATCGAAGCGGATCACCGAACCGTCAGGCCGGCGCACGTCCTTGCGGGTGCGCACGATCACCGCGCGGTGAACGTCGCCCTTCTTGACGCGGGCACGCGGCTGCGCTTCCTTGATCGACACCACGATCACATCGCCGACGCCGGCAGTGCGGCGCTTCGACCCGCCCAGCACCTTGATGCACTGGACGCGCTTCGCGCCGCTGTTGTCCGCGACTTCGAGGTTGGACTGCATCTGGATCATTGATCCGGTTCCTTCCTAGTGGCTTTCCGGGAATGCCCCGGGAGTTCCAAATTCTGTTCAGCTCAGATTTCGGCTTCGAACGCGGTGGTGCCGCCCGCCTGGACCCGCTCGATCACCTTCCAGCTCTTCAGCTTGGAGACGGGAGCAGTTTCCTCAATGCGGACGATCTCGCCGGTCTTGAAGGCGTTATCCTCGTCGTGGGCGTGGTACTTCTTCGAGCGGCGGATGATCTTCCCGTACATCGGGTGCTTCACCTTACGCTCAACCTTGACCACCACGGTCTTGTCGGTCTTGTCGGAGACGATGGTCCCGATCAGGATACGTTTGGGCATCGTTTGCTCCTTAAGCCTTGACCGCAGTCGTCCGCTCGGTCTGGAGCGTCTTGATGCGGGCGATGTCGCGGCGCACTTCCTTGATGCGCGCCGGACGTTCGAGCTGATTGGTCGCCGCCTGGAAGCGGAGGTTGAAGGCCTCCTTCTTCAGATCGGCAAGGTCAGCAAGCAGCTGATCGTCGCTCTTCAGGCGCAGATCGGTAACCTTGGCCATCATTCGCCTCCGAGATGCGAGGTGTCACCCAGCCGGGCTACAACCTTGGTCTTGATCGGCAGCTTCATCGCGGCGCGGCTGAACGCCTCCGCGGCGAGCGGGCCGGCAACGCCGTCAAGCTCGAACAGGATCTTGCCCGGCTTCACCCGCGCTGCCCAGTATTCGATCGAACCCTTACCCTTGCCCTGACGGACTTCGGCCGGCTTCTTCGAGACCGGCACATCCGGGAAGACGCGGATCCACAGGCGTCCCTGACGCTTGATATGGCGCGTGATCGCGCGGCGAGCCGCCTCGATCTGGCGCGCGGTGATCCGCTCGGGCTCCAGCGCCTTGAGGCCATAGGAGCCGAAGTTGAGATCCGAACCGCCCTTCGCCAGACCATGGATACGGCCTTTGAAGGTTTTGCGGAACTTGGTTTTCTTCGGTTGCAGCATGGTGCTTACTCTGTCCTGGGCTCAGCGTGCCAATTACCGGGCGGGCCGGACGCCGGAGGTTTGAGCCTCCATCATCAGCCGGTCCTGGGCCATCGGATCATGGCCGAGAATTTCACCCTTGAAGATCCACACCTTGATACCGATGACCCCATAGGCGGTGTGCGCCACGGCTTCGGCATAATCGATGTGAGCGCGCAGCGTGTGCAGCGGCACCCGGCCTTCGCGGTACCATTCGACGCGGGCGATTTCAGCGCCGCCGAGACGGCCACCGCAAGTGATCTTGATGCCCTCAGCGCCAAGCCGGAGCGCGGACTGCACCGCCCGCTTCATCGCGCGGCGGAAAGCAACGCGGCGGACGAGCTGATCGGCAATGCCCTGCGCGACGAGCTTCGAATCGATCTCGGGCTTGCGGATCTCGACGATGTTGAGCTTGACGTCGCTGCTGGTCATCTTGGCCAGCTGCGAACGGAGCTTTTCGATGTCGGCGCCCTTCTTGCCGATGATCACGCCGGGGCGCGCGGCATAGATGGAGACGCGGCACAGCTTCGCCGGACGCTCGATCACCACCTTGGAAATCGCCGCCGCCGGCAGCGTTTCCATGATGAACTTGCGGATCTTGAGATC
This sequence comes from Alphaproteobacteria bacterium, assembly GCA_947455695.1. Taxonomy (GTDB): domain Bacteria; phylum Pseudomonadota; class Alphaproteobacteria; order Micropepsales; family Micropepsaceae; genus Rhizomicrobium. The sequence continues at coordinate 5,408 of CANGRN010000026.1, read as the reverse complement.
CTCCGCGAGCAGCTTGCCGTAGCTCTTGCCCTCGGCGTACCAGCGGCTGTCCCAGGTCCGGTTGATCTGCAGGCGCAGGCCGATCGGGTTGGTCTTGTGACCCATCGCTCAGGCCTCCCCTGCTTCGTCGGAAACTTCGCGAACCACGATCCGCAGCCGCGAGAACGGCTTGAGGATCCGGGTCGACTTGCCGCGGCCACGGGTGTGGAACCGCTTCATGGTGATCGATTTGCCGACGCTCGCCTCGCTGACGATCAGCGCGTCGACGTCAAGATTGTGGTTGTTCTCGGCGTTGGCGATCGCCGAGGCGAGCACCTTGCGCGCATCGACCGCCATCGCCTTGCGCGAGAACGAGAGGATGTTCAGCGCTTCCTCGGCCGGCTTGCCGCGGATCAGGCTGGCAACCAGGTTAAGCTTCTGCGCCGAACCGCGAATCTGCGTGCCGACCGAAAGCGCCTCGTTGTCGCCGACGCGGCGGGGGGACTTTTCCTTGCCCATCAGCGCTTGCCCTTCTTGTCCGCGGCATGGCCCGGGAAAGTGCGCGTTGGCGCGAACTCACCAAGCTTGTGGCCGACCATCTCCTCGTTGACGGAGACGGGGATGAATTTGCGGCCGTTGTAGACGTTAAACGTCAGGCCAACGAATTGCGGGAGGATCGTCGAGCGCCGCGACCAGGTCTTGATCGGGCCCGCGCGCGGGCCAGCGTCCTGCGCACCTTCAGCCTTTTTCAGCAGGTGCAGGTCGACGAAGGGGCCCTTCCAGACGGAACGTGCCATGGTCGATTACCTCTTCTTCTTCGCGTGGCGCGAACGGATGATCATGGTGTCGGTCCTCTTGTTATGGCGGGTCCGCGCACCCTTGGTCGGCTTGCCCCAGGGGGTGACCGGATGCCGACCGCCCGAGGTGCGGCCTTCGCCGCCGCCGTGCGGGTGGTCGACCGGGTTCTTGGCAACGCCGCGGGTCAGCGGGCGCTTGCCCAGCCAGCGGTTGCGGCCGGCCTTGGCGAGGTTCTGGTTGCCGTTGTCGGGGTTTGACACCGCGCCCACCGTGCCCATGCAATCGCCGCGCACATAGCGCTGTTCGCCCGAGTTGAGGCGGACGATGACCATGCCGCGATCGCGCCCGACGAGCTGCACATAAGTCCCGGCCGAACGTGCGATTTGACCACCCTTGCCCGGCTTCATCTCCACGTTGTGGATGATCGTGCCAACCGGCATCTGCGACAGCAGCATCGCGTTGCCCGGCTTTACGTCGGTCTTTTCGCCAGCCACCACCGAATCGCCCACGGCGAGACGCTGCGGCGCGAGGATATAGGCCTGCTCGCCGTCTTCATACTTGACGAGGGCGATGAACGCGGTGCGGTTGGGGTCATACTCAAGCCGCTCGACGGTGGCCGGCATGTCCCACTTGCGCCGCTTGAAATCGATGAAGCGGTAGGTCTGCTTGTGGCCGCCGGCGATCCCGCGCGACGTGACGTGGCCCTTGTTGTTGCGCCCGCCAGTCTTGTGCTTGCCTTCGGTCAGCGCCTTGACCGGCTTGCCCTTCCACAGCGACGACTTGTCGACGAGGATCAGGCCGCGCCGGGCGGGGCTGGTCGGGTTGTAGTTCTTGAGTGCCATGGTCCGTTACCCGCCTCAGATACCGCTGGTCACGTCGATCGACTGGCCCGGAGCCAGCGTGACGACGGCCTTTTTCACGTCCGAACGGCGGTAGGGCCTGCCCTTCCACCGCTTGGTCTTGCCCTTTTGGGTCAGCGTGTTCACGCCGACGACCTTGACGTCGAACAGCGCTTCCACCGCAGCCTTGATCTCAGGCTTGGTGGCCTTTTCCGCCACCTTGAACACCACCGCGTTATGCTCGCTGAGCAGCGTGGCCTTTTCAGTGATATGCGGGGCCACGATCACGTCGTAGTGACGCGTATCGATGCCGTCCTTGCCGGTGCCCTTAGCCATGGAAACGCGCCTCCAGCTTTTCGACCGCAGCGCGCGTCAGCACCAGCGTGTCATGCTTCAGGATGTCATAGACATTGGCGCCGACCGCCGGGAGCACATTGATCCCGACAAGGTTGCGGGCAGCGCGGGCGAAACCTTCGTTCACCTGCTCGCCATCAACCACCAGCACCTTCTTGCCGAAGTTTGCCTTGGCCAGCTGTGCAGCGAGGAACTGGGTCTTGGCGTCAGCCAGATCGAGGTTATCAACCACGACGAGCCCGTTCAGGGCCTTGGCTGAGAGCGCCATCTTCAGCCCGAGCGCACGGACCTTCTTGTTGAGCGACACATCGAAATCACGGCGACGCGGGCCATGAGCCTTGCCGCCGCCGATGAAGATCGGCGCAGCACGGTCACCGTGACGGGCGGTACCGCCGCCCTTCTGGTTGCCGAACTTCTTGCCAGTGCGGGCCACATCCGACCGCTCGCGCGCGGCGCGGGCGGTGCCGCGGCGGTTTTCCAGCTGCCACGTGACGACGCGGTGCAGGATGTCGGCGCGCGGCGCGATGCCGAACACCGCATCCGACAACTCGACGTCGCCAGCGGCGGAGCCATCGAGGTTAAGAACCTGGACTTTCACGGGTTCAACCCTCCTGGCCGTCGGTGGCTTCGGGCGCCGCGGAAACATCCGCAGGCGTATCGGCAGCCACCGGTTCATTGCTGATTTCGAGGTCGTTCGCCGCCTGCTTGATGCCGGCGGGGTATGGCGCCTCGGTGTGGCGGGAGACCTTGACCGCGTCGCGCACGAGCAGCCAGGCGTTCTTCGAGCCCGGCACCGAGCCCTTCACGAAGATCAGCCCACGCTCATCGTCGGTGCGGACGACCTCGAGGTTCTGCTGGGTGCGCTGACGGTCGCCCATGTGGCCGGCCATCTTCTTGTTCTTGAACACGCGGCCCGGATCCTGGCGCTGACCGGTCGAACCGAGCGCACGGTGCGAGATCGAGACGCCGTGAGTGGCGCGCATGCCGCCGAAACCCCAGCGCTTCATACCGCCGGCAAAGCCCTTGCCCTGCGTCTGACCAGTGATGTCAACCAATTGCCCGGCGACAAAGTGCGATGCGGCGATGGTTGAGCCGACTTCGAGCACCGCATCATCGGCGACCCGGAACTCGGCGACCTGCGCCTTGAGCGGAACTTCAGCCTTGGCAAAATGTTCGCGCTGCGGCTTTGCAACGTTCTTCTGCTTGGCTTCGCCAGCACCCAGCTGGACCGCGACGTAACCGTCACGATCCGCGGTGCGGACCGAAACCACCTGGCAATTTTCCAGGGCCAGAACGGTAACCGGCACGTGCCGGCCGTCTTCCTGGAACAGGCGGGTCATCCCGACCTTCTTGGCGATCACGCCGGTGCGCATGACCAATCTCCTTACAGAGGCCCGCCGGGACCATCCCGCGGGCGTGCTCAAATCCCATCGCAGCTAAGCTGTGATGGGACCCATGTTTCCCGGCCCGAATTGTGAAGCGAGCCCCGTCAGGGCCGAGTGCCGCCCGTTGCCCTAGCGGGCTCGGGAGCGACGTGACGGGGGACGCTTTCCCGGCAAATTGCCCGAAGGCGGTGCCGGAGGTATCCCATGTGTCCGGGCGGAAGCGGGTTCCGCCAGACCGGCCGAGGCCGGGTATTCTCTGGTCCGAAGACCGAAACTCGTTCGGAAGCCGGTTAGGGCTCCCTGCTCGCTCAGGCGAGCTTGATCTCGACGTTCACGCCGGCAGCCAGATCGAGCTTCATCAGCGCATCGACGGTGGCGGCGTTGGGCTGCACGATATCGAGCAGCCGCTTGTAGGTGCGCACCTCGAACTGCTCACGAGACTTCTTGTCGATGTGCGGGCCGCGGTTGACGCAGAACTTCTCGATCCGGGTCGGGAGCGGAATGGGGCCGCGGATCAGAGCGCCGGTGCGGCGCGCGGTTTCCGCGATCTCGCCGGTTGCCTGATCCAGCACCCGGTGATCGAAGGCCTTCAGCCGGATGCGAATGTTCTGAGCTTCCATGTCCACTACCGATGAGAAAGAGCAAAAACAAAACCGGCCGGCCCGCCCTCTCCCAACTTTGTGAAAAAGCGGGGCGCCCGATTGGTAAGAAACGCTTGAATACCGGCCCGCGGTGGAGCGAATCCCCCGCGGGAGCGCGGCCTATATTACTTCGAGATCGAGCTGACAACCCCCGAACCGACAGTCCGGCCACCTTCGCGGATGGCGAAGCGCAGACCCGGGTCCATCGCGATCGGCGCGATCAGCTTCACGCCGATCGTCACGTTGTCGCCCGGCATGACCATCTCGGTGCCCTCGGGGAGGATCACTTCACCGGTCACGTCGGTGGTGCGGAAGTAGAACTGCGGGCGGTAGTTGGCGAAGAACGGCGTGTGACGCCCGCCTTCGTCCTTCGACAGCACGTAGACTTCGGCCGAGAACTCGGTGTGCGGGGTGACGCTGCCGGGCTTGCACAGCACCTGGCCGCGCTCGACGTCTTCACGCTTGATGCCACGAACCAGCGCGCCGATGTTATCGCCGGCTTCGCCCTGATCGAGCAGCTTGCGGAACATTTCAACGCCGGTCACGGTGGTCTTCTGGGTGTCCTTCAGACCGACGATCTCGACTTCCTCGCCCACCTTGACGATGCCGGTTTCGACACGGCCGGTGACGACGGTACCGCGACCCGAGATCGAGAACACGTCTTCGACGGGCATCAGGAAGGGCTTGTCGGTCGGACGGGGCGGCTGCGGGATGTATTCGTCGACGGCCTTCATCAGCGCGTAGATCGATTCCTTGCCGATGTTGTCATCGCGGCCTTCAAGCGCGGCAAGCGCCGAACCCTTGACGATCGGGATTTCGTCGCCTTCGAAGCCGTAGCTGCTGAGCAGTTCGCGGACTTCCAGTTCGACCAGTTCGAGGATTTCCTCGTCGTCGACCTGATCGACCTTGTTCATGTAGACGACCAACTGCGGCACGCCGACCTGACGAGCGAGCAGGATGTGCTCGCGGGTCTGCGGCATCGGGCCGTCAGCGGCGTTCACGACCAGGATCGCACCGTCCATCTGCGCCGCGCCGGTGATCATGTTCTTCACATAGTCAGCGTGGCCCGGGCAATCGACGTGAGCGTAGTGGCGATTGGCGGTTTCATATTCGACGTGCGCGGTCGAAATGGTGATGCCGCGCTCACGCTCTTCCGGCGCCTTGTCGATGTTCGCATAGTCGGTGAAAGTCGCACCGCCGGTTTCGGCGAGGACCTTGGTGATCGCCGCGGTCAGCGTGGTCTTCCCATGGTCAACGTGACCGATGGTGCCGATGTTGCAGTGCGGCTTCGTCCGCTCGAATTTAGCCTTCGCCATTGTCCAAACCTTCTTTTCGCTTGAATTTGATTGCTGCGGAAACGGCGCCCGCTGAATCGAGCGCCGCCCCTAGTATGATCTTGCCGATCAGGCAAG
>CANGRN010000025.1 GCA_947455695.1 Alphaproteobacteria bacterium | reverse complement strand
GGTGCCCTCCCACAGGTCATGGTCCAGCGCCAGGGTCCAGGTCGGCTTGTGATAGCTGCGGCGCAGGTCCTGGGCGCACTGCGCCTGCGGGAACACCTTGCCTTGTGCATTGGTCAGCCCGCACAGACTGCTGAAGCCCGTATAGGTGATGCCTTCGAAGGTGTAGCCACCGGTGTCCAGTGTCGCGGGCTTGCCCGCCGCGATCAGCGCGTTGTTGGTGGTGGTGTTGGCCGGCGTTTGCGTGGTCTGCGTGGTGATATGAGCATAGCGCTCGTCATAGGTGTAGCGCACGCCGGCGGTCAGGCGCGTATCGCTCCAGATGCTGTAGGTGCCCTGTGCGTAAGCCGCATAGGAACTGTTTTCCTCGCTGTTGCGGCTCCAGTCGGTGACGGTGATCTGCTTGCCCGCCGCCGCCGTCGGCGCCGAGCCGGCGCTGGGCAGGAACAGGTACAGCATGCCGCCGTCGTTGGGGCTGCGCTCGTTGAAATAGAACAGGCCGGTGGTCCAGTTCAGCTTGTCGTTCAGCGCCTTGCCGTTGACCGTCAGTTCGGTCTGGTAGGATTCATACTTGGGGAAGTTGTAGATATAGGTGTTGGTCTCGAAAGGCTGGCCGCGGCTGACCGCCGTGCCGGCGCTGTCGAAGGTGCGATAGGCGCCCATCAGGCGGACATCGATATCGCCGAAATCCTTGTTCGCTGTGGCCGAATAGGTCTGGTAGTGCCCGCCCACCAGGTTGGAAACATCCTGGTCGGTGCTCCAGAAACCGGCCGCCTGCTCGCGCGCGATGGAGTTCAGGAAGGTGTTGTAGGTCTGGGGTGAGGTGTTGGGGTTGCTGACGCTGGTCGCGGTCGCGGTATTGTAGAAGGGCGCGATCACCTGGCCGCGCAAATCGGTAAAGCCGACGCAGGTTGCCGGGATGTTGCAGATCGAAGTGCGGCCTGCCGACGCCACCGTGCCGGTGAAGGTGCCCAGATCGTGATAGCTGGAGCCGGTGTCATGCTCGCTGGCCACATCGGCACGCAGCAGCAGGCTGAAGCTGTCGTCGATCTGCCACTTCAACGAAAACACGCCGGCCAGCTTCTTGCTGCCAAAGGCGGCCTGGTTGTTGCGCCGCCCGGAGGTGTAGGGATCGAAGAAGATGTTGGCCAGATAGCCTTTCTGATTTTCCGAATTCAGCGCCACGCGCAGGAACAGATTGTCGGTCAGCGGATAATTGACCGCGCCTTGCAGCCCGGCGCGGCCATAATCGCCCACCGTGGCCTGCACATAGCCGCCGAAATCGGGACCCGGATCGCGGCTGTTATAAAGAATGGCGCCGCCGGTGGTGTTGCGGCCGACCAAAGTGCCCTGCGGGCCCTTCAGCACCGCGACATTGTCCAGATCGAACAGCGAACCGGTCAGGCCGATGGCGCGCGCGTAATAGACGCCATCCTTGTAGACGGCCGATGCGGTATCAAAGCCCAGGCCCGGATTGCCGCCGCCCGACGGGGCGTCGAAATTGCGCTGGCCGCGAATGGTGACGTTCAGCGTGTCCTGCCGGAAAGTGGTGGGGGCGACATAGACCGAGGGCGTGACGTATTTCAGATCCTCGATGGTCTTGACGCTCAGCTTGTCCAGATCGGCCTGGCTGAACGCGGTAATGGCGATCGGCACCGCCTGCTCGTCTTCCTCGCGCTTGCGGGCGGTGACCACGACCTTTTCCAGGCCCGCAACCTGGGTATGAGACGTATCGGTGGTATCCGCCTGGGCCCAGGCCGGACCTGTGGCAAGCGCGCTGGTGGCCAGAAAAGCCAGAGCCAAGGCTTTACGCATGAAATTCCCCTGCAATATAGAACCCCCACCCGGCGTGCTCCGGCGCCTTGGGTTGGGCGGGGCAAGCTCTAACGGAAATATGAGGCCAAATAAAGCACAGGGGCACGGCGCCGCTGTTGCCTCTAAAGCCTTATGGAATCTATGGTTTGGCCAATCGGCAAAGCCGTCTTGAGGGGTTGAGGGACAAATGAACAAAATCGCAATGATCACCGGCGCCGGCAGCGGCGTGGGCCGGGCCACCGCCAAGGCGCTTGCCGCCCAGGGCTGGAGCTGCGTGCTGGTCGGCCGCAAGCCGGACGCGCTGGAAGAAACCGCCAAGCTTCTGAAGGGCGACCATCTGGTCGCATCCGGCGATGTGGGCGATCCCACCCAAGTCAAAGCCATCTTCGCCAGGATCAAGGACAAATTCGGCCGCCTGGACATGCTGTTCAACAATGCCGGCATGGGCACTCCCGCCATCCCGATCGAGGACCTCAGCTTCGAGCAATGGCAGGCCATTGTCGGTGTAAACTTGACCGGCGCGTTCCTCTGCACCCAGGAAGCGGTGCGGATGATGAAGGCGCAGACGCCGCAGGGCGGCCGCATCATCAACAATGGCTCGATCAGCGCCGACCGACCGCGGCCGCACAGCGCGCCCTACACCGCCACCAAGCACGCCATCACCGGCCTGACCAAATCCATCATCCTGGATGGGCGGCCCTTTGACATCACCGCCGGTCAGATCGACATCGGCAATGCTGCCACCGAAATGACCCAGCGCATGACCCAGGGCGTGCTGCAGGCCGACGGCAAGATGGGCATCGAGCCACGCATGGACGTGGATCATGTCGGACAGCAGGTGGCTTTCATGGCCGGCCTGCCGCTGGAATCCAACGTGGCCTTTGTCACCATCATGGCCACCAAGATGCCCCTCTTTGGCAGAGGATGAGATCGGGCGCGGCTGACGTGACCGCGCGCAGGGCCGCCAGCGCGATTCTGCTTGGCGGCGCTGCCGTGATGCTGGCGCTGACGGCGCCCGGGCAGCTGACCTATGACTCGGTGCAGCAGCTCGCCAGCGGCCGCAGCGGCGCCTACAACAGTTGGCATCCGCCGGTCATGGCCTGGCTGCTCGGCGTGTTCGACGCCATCGTGCCTGGCACCCTGCTGTTCCTGCTTTTCCAGACCCTGCTTCTGCTGGGCGCCTTGCTGGTGCTGCTGCCCTTGAAGCCGCGCAGCACCGGCACGGTTCTGGTGGCGCTGGCCATCGTTCTGACGCCGCAATTCCTGATGTTCCAGGGCCAGATCTGGAAAGACATTTTGGGCGCCAACGCGGCAATCGCCGGATTCACGGCGCTGGCGGCATTTGCCAAGACCGAACGCCGGCGCTGGCTGGTGGCGGCGGCACTGCTGCTGGCGCTGGCGGCTGGCGTGCGCCAGAACGCGGTAGTGCTGCTGCCGGTGGCGGCGCTGGCGCTCGCCTGGCCCCGCAAGCGCTGGCTGCTGGGGCTCGGATTTCTGATCGTGACCGTGACCCTTGGCATGGGGACCAGTCTTTGGCTGGTGGCGCGCAGCGATGGCGGCGACGGCGCGGCCGCACAGGTGCGGCTGGGCCAGGCCTATGACCTGGCGGGTGCGCTGGCGCGCGATCCCACCCTGCCCCTGCCGTCACTGACAGCGGAAGATCCAGCCTTTGAAAAGGTTCTGCGCCAGAAGAGTCCGGTGCTTTACACCCCACTGCGCAACGATCCCTTTGCCGCCGATCCCGCCATCAATCACGAACTGTCCAACGTGCCGGAAGGCACGATGGGCCGCGCCTGGAAGGGGCTGGTGATCAATCACCCGCTTCTCTACCTGCGCGTGCGGATGGCGGCGTTCGGCGCGGTGCTGACCACGCCCGACAGCGCGGCCTGCCATTTTTCACACAATGGGATAGAGGGACCGCCCGATCTGCTGCACCAGCTGGGCCTGACACCGGGCAAGCGGCCCCAGGACCGGGCGATGGCCAATTACGCGCACCTGTTCTTCGCCACACCCGTCTATTCCCACATTCTTTGGGGGGCGCTGGCGCTGGTACTTCTGGTCCTGCTGTTGCGGCGGAGCGAGCCAGGCGATGCGGCCATCGCAGGGCTTCTTGCGGGAGCCCTTGTTTTCACCGTCACCTTCGCGGCGATCTCCATCGCCTGCGATTACCGCTACCTGATTCTGCTGGATCTGGCGGCCATGACGGGGGCGCTGCACTGGACCGCGAAGAAAGTCTGATGCCTTTCTGATCCACCTGGTCGCCCGTTGCCGTATCGCATTTTGTACCTGTCCCTGTGGAAAGGCACATATGCGGGCATGTTTTCTGGGAGAGAATGCTTTTGCATTGGGCTTTGGGGTGGCGGCCCTGCAAGCCCCTCCGCTGGTCATGGACAAGCCCGCCGCCCCGGCCGCGGACGGAAATTTCACATCGCCATCCTTCGCGCCTGTAGCAAATCCGCAACGGCCTGATCCGCACCCGTTTCCGGCCCGTATGACCGTCATGTAATTGAGGTTTTGTGCGTTCGGACTGGCCCAAACAGGGGCAGGACGCCGCAGGGGAGGAAGTCGGGCGCCCTCTTGTGCCTTGCGGCACGAATACCGATATTGGGCGTTAAGGACTCGCCGTAAACGTTATTTTATTACGATACTTGTATTTGGTGGGGCATGAAAATCTCTCTTCCGGTCATTTCTGCGCTGGCTCTGGGCTTGGTCCTGAGCGCCTGCAGCACTCCCAGCCCCGAATCCCTCGCCCAGAATGATCCCTGGGAAAAGACCAACCGCGACGTGTTCGATTTCGACGTGCGCCTGGATCATGCCGTGGCCCGTCCCCTCGCCAAGGGCTATCGCGCCGTGTTGCCCGATCCGGTGCGCGACGGCATCCACAATGCGCTCAACAACCTGAATTCCCCGGTCGTCCTGGCCAATGACGTGCTGCAGGGCGATGGCGACAAGGCGGTCAACACCGCCGGCCGGCTGGTGATCAATTCCACCGTGGGCCTGGGCGGACTGATCGATGTTGCCAGCAAGATCGGCATTCCCGATCACGACAATGATTTCGGCATCACCCTGGGCAAGAGCGGCGTCTCCGAAGGCTCCTACCTGGTGCTGCCCTTTGCCGGCCCCCTGCCGCCCCGCGATCTGCTGGGTGTTGGCGTGGACCAGGCTTTTGATCCGCTGACCTATGTCCGCTTTCACGGCAAGGACACCTGGATGGTGGTACGCTTCGGCATCGGCATTCTGGACGCCCGCGCCTCCAACCTGGATGCGGTGGAAACCATCGAGCGTTCGTCCATCGACTTCTATGCGACGACCCGCAACCTGTATCGCCAGAGCCGCAACGCCAAGATCAATGAAGGCAAGCCCGGCGCGGCCAACGACGATCTGCCGAATTTGTAAGACGTTCGCGAATTTTCAGAAATGCCCAATGCCCGCTTCGGCGGGCATTTTGCTATTCCGCCGGCGAAGGCTTCGGCGTGGGGATGTGATCCTCGGGCTTGTCGCCCATCATCCCGTGATACCACCGGTTCCAGAATCCGCTCGTCCAGTTCCCGAACCGGTCCATGTACAGGAACATCACCGGCGTGGTGTAGAGCGTCAGGATCTGGCTGAGGAACAGCCCGCCCACGATGGAGATGCCCAGCGGCTGGCGCAGCTCCGAACCCTCGCCCAGCCCGATCGCCAGCGGCAGCGCCCCCAGGATGGCGCCGGTGGTGGTCATCATGATGGGGCGGAAACGCAGCAGGCACGCCTTGTAGATGGCGTCATAGGAGCTGAGCCCCTCCTTGCGCTCCAGATCGATGGCGAAATCGATCATGATGATGGCGTTCTTCTTGACGATACCGATCAGCAGGATCACGCCGATGGTGGCGATCAGGTCGAACTGGGTCTTGAACATCAGCAGCGCCAGCACCGCGCCCACACCCGCCGACGGCAGGGTGGAGATGATCGTGATCGGGTGGATCAGGCTTTCATACAGGATGCCCAGGGTGATGTAGATCGTCAGGATCGCCGCCACCAAAAGGAACGGCATGTTGGAAAAGCTCTTCTGGAAGAGCTGGGCGGTGCCCGCGCTTTCCCCATGTACCGTGATCGGCACGTTGATCCTGGTCATGGTGTTCTGGATCGCGCTCAGCGCATCGCCGATGGCCACGCCCGGCGGCAGGCTGAACGAGAAGGTCGTGGCGACGAAGGGCCCCTGGTGATTGACCGACAGGGGCGTTGTGCCCGGCCCAAAGCTGGTGAAGGCCGACAGCGGCACCATGGTTTCCACGCGTGTCGAAACGCTGGCGCCGGTTGACGAGCCGCCGCGCGCGCCGGTGGCGACCGAATTGATCTGCTGGTTGCGCACCGCATCGGCGGCAATGGCCGCGGCGTTGGAGGAAGTGGCCGATCCGGTGGTCAGGCTGTTCGAAGCGCCGCCCGTGCCCGCGGACGGGGAAACGACAAAGGCGCCGCCCGCGCCGGCACTGGACTGGGTGCCGCTGACCGAGCCGCCCGATGTCGAGATGAAGATGTCGTGCAGGGTCTCGGGGCTCTGCCAGAAGGCGGGCGCGACCTCCATAACCACATGATACTGGTTCTTGTCCTTGTAGATGGTCGAGACCTGGCGCTGGCCGAAGGCGTCATACAGGGCGTTGTCGATCTGGGCCGCGTTCAGCCCCAGCCTTGCGGCCGTGACGCGGTCGATCTTCAAATCCACCTGCAGGCCCTTGTCCTGCTGGTCGGAATTGACGTCCTGCAGCTGCGGCACGTCCTGCAGCGCGTTGGTGATCTTGGGCACCCAGGTATTGAGGTCTTCCAGCGTGTCTGCCTGGACGGTGTACTGGTAATCGCCATTGCCCTGGCGGCCGCCGGCACGGATGCCGCCGCCCGATTGCAGGAAAAGACGCGCACCGGCCACCTTGAGCAGCTTGGGGGCCATGCGCTGGATCACTTCGGGCGTACCCATGCCCCGCTCGCGCCGCGACTTGAGGGTGACGAAGACATTGCCCGAATTGGTTGCCTGGCCGCCGGCAAAGCCGCCCACCGTCAACACCGCCGGATCATCCTTGATGATGTCGATGAATTGCTGGAATTTCTTCTGCATCGACTGGAAGGAAATGCTCTGGTCGCCGCGGATGCCGCCGAAAATCATGCCGTTATCGGTATCAGGGAAGAAGCCCTTGGGCACGATCCCCAGCAGATAGAAATTCAGCACCACCGCGATCAGCAGGGTCATCATGATGGTCTTGGGATTGCCCAGTGACCAGGTCAGGGTGCGGCGGTAGAAGTCCTGCATCCCGTCCATGGAACGGCGCGACCAGCGCATCAGCCAGTTCTTGTCCTCGGCCACCGTGAAATCCAGATAGGCGCACATCATCGGCGTGACGGTCAGCGACACGATCATGGACAGGATGATGGCCGTGGTGATGGTGACGGCGAATTCGTGGAAGATGCGTCCCACCAGCCCGCCGATCAGCAGCACCGGGAAGAACACCGCCACCAGCGAGATCGACATGGACAGGACGGTGAAGCTGACTTCGCCCGCGCCCTTCATCGCCGCGGTGATGCGGTCCTCGCCATTTTCCAGGTGCCGGGTGACGTTTTCCAGAACCACGATGGTGTTGTCGACCACGAACCCGGTGGAGACGATCAGCGCCATCAGCGAGAAATTGTTCAGGCTGAAGCCAAGCAGGTACATGACCCCGAACGTGCCCAGGAGCGAGAGCGGCACGCAGATGGTGGGGACCAAAGTGGCCTTGAAGTTCCGCAGGAACAGGAACACCACCAGGATCACCAGCAGGGTCGAAAGGATCAGGCTGACCTCGACGTCATGCACGGCGTTGCGGATGGAGGTGGTGGTGTCGAACAGGATGCCTTGGTCGACGCTGACCGGCAGCGCCGCCTTCAGCTCGGGCAGCTGCTGGCGGATGCTGTCCACGACCTCGATGACATTGGCGCCGGGCTGCTTGGTGATCTGCACCAGGATGGCGGGCTTGCCGTTGAAGGTGCCCAGGTTGCGGACATTCTCCACTCCATCGAACACTTCGGCCACGTCGGTCAGGCGCACCGCAGAACCGTTGCGATAGGCCACGATCAGGGTCTGGTAGTCCGCGGCCAGACCGGCATTGTCATTGGCATAGACCTGGAAAGTCTGGCCCTTTTGCTGGATGTCGCCCTTGGGGCTGTTGGCATTGGCCGAACTGACCGCGGCGCGCACGTCTTCCAGGCCGATGCCGTACTTGAAGAGGGCGCGGGGATTGAGCTCGATGCGGATGGCCGGCAGCGAGGCGCCCGTCAGCGAAACATCGCCCACCCCGGAAATCTGCGACAGCTTCTGCTGGATGATGTTGGAGGCCTGGTCGTAGATCTGTCCGGGCGACAGGCTTTTGGAGGTCAGCGCCAGGATCAGCACCGGCTGGTCGGCGGGATTGAACTTGCGGTAGGTCGGATTGGAGCGCAGCGCCGCCGGCAGATCGGCGCGCGCCGCGTTGATCGCGGCCTGCACGTCGCGCGCGGCACCGTCGATGTCGCGCTTGATATCGAACTGCATCACGATCTGGGTGCTGTTGATATTGCTGCGCGAGGTCATTTCGGTGACCCCGGCAATGGCGCCCAGATGCCGCTCCAACGGTGTCGCCACGCTGGACGACATGGTTTCGGGCGAGGCGCCCGGCATGTTGGCGTTGATCGCGATGGTGGGAATATCGATGTTGGGATAGGGCGCGACCGGCAGCAGGAAATAGGCCACCAGTCCCGCCATTCCCAGACCCAGTGCCAACAGGATCGTGGCGATCTTCCGCTGGATGAAGATCTGGGAAAAACTCATTCCGCCGGCTCCGGCTCGGGTCCGGCATGGGCGGCCTTGCGGCGCGCGCGCCATTCGCGGATGTCACGGCCCGCCTTGTCGAAATAGATGTAGATGACGGGCGTGGTGAACAGGGTCAGCAGCTGGCTGACCAGCAATCCGCCCACGATGGAAATGCCCAGCGGGTGGCGCAGTTCCGAGCCCATGCCCGTGCCCAGCATCAGCGGCAGGGCGCCGAACAGCGCCGCCACCGTGGTCATCAGGATGGGACGGAAACGCAGCAGGGCGGCCTGGTGGATCGCCTCTTGCGGCGACTTGCCCTCGTTGCGCTCGGCCTCCAGCGCAAAGTCGATCATCATGATGGCGTTCTTCTTGACGATGCCGATCAGCAGGATGATGCCGATGATGGACACGATGTTGAGGTCGTGACCGCTGACGATCAGCGCCAGAAGCGCGCCCACGCCGGCCGATGGCAGGGTGGACAGGATGGTCACGGGATGGATGAAGCTCTCATACAGCACGCCCAGCACGATATAGACCGTGACGATGGCGGCCAGGATCAGCAGGATTTCGTTGGACAGCGCCGACTGGAACGCCAGGGCGGAGCCTTCGAACTGGGTGGTGATGCCGGGCGGCGGCCCCGCGGTCTTCTCGGCGGCCTGGATGGCGTTCACCGCCGCGCCCAGTGAATAGCCCGGCGCGACGTTGAACGAGAAGGTGGCCGAAGGGAATTGCGACAGGTGATCGATCTGCAGCTGGGTCGCCCGCTGCTCGACCTTGGCTATGGCGGCCAGCGGCACCTGGCCGCCGCCGGCGGTGGGCAGATAGATATCCTGCAACGACTGCACCGAATTCTGCAGCTTGGGATCGGCTTCCAGGATCACGCGGCGCTGGCTGGACTGGGTGAAGATGGTGGTGATGATGCGCTGGCCGAAACTGTCATACAGCGCATTGTCGATCGTGGCGGAAGTCACGCCGAAGCGCGCCGCCGTGTCGCGGTCCACATTCACATAGGCCGACAGGCCCCCGTCCAGGAACGAGGTGGAGACATTGCGCAGCGCCTTCTGCTTGGTCAATTCCGCCATCAGCTTGGGCACATACTGATT
>CANGRN010000024.1 GCA_947455695.1 Alphaproteobacteria bacterium | reverse complement strand
GCGATTCAGGAATCGGCACTGTCCGCCGGGGCCCGCCGGGTGTTTTTGATCGAAGAGCCGATGGCGGCGGCGAGTGGCGCCGGTCTGCCGGTGTCCGAGCCGACCGGCTCGATGGTCGTCGATATCGGCGGCGGCACCACCGAAGTTGCGGTGCTGTCCCTGGGCGGCATCGTCTATTCGCGCAGCGTGCGCGTGGGCGGCGACAAGATGGACGAAGCCATCATCGCCTATATCCGCCGCCACCAGAATTTGCTGATCGGCGAAGCCAGCTCGGAGCGCATCAAGAAGGAAATCGGTTCCGCCGCCTTGCCGATGGACGGCAATGGCGTGACCATGGAGATCAAGGGCCGCGACCTGCTGAACGGTGTGCCCAAGGAAATCACCATCACCCAGCGTCACATCGCCGAAGCCCTGGCCGAGCCGGTGGGCGCGATCGTCGAAGCGGTGAAGGTGGCGCTGGAAGCCACCCCGCCCGAACTGGCGGCCGATATCGTGGACAAGGGCATCGTGCTGACCGGCGGCGGCTCGCTGCTGGCCAACCTCGACCAGGTGCTGCGCGACGAGACGGGCCTGCCGGTTTCCATCGCCGATGATCCCTTGTCCTGCGTGGCGCTGGGCACGGGCCGGGTGCTGGAAAACAGCAAGGGCATGCGCCACGTCCTTTCCACCGCGTTCTAAACCCGCGCGGGCAGGGGCCGCGTTTACATGGCAAACGCCTGGAAGATCGCCCGCAAAAGCAATGCCCAGCTTCCGCTGGTCATCGTCATTGCGCTTGCGGTCGTCCTGGTGCTGCTGGGCAAGGCCCAGAGCGGCCTCCTGGACAAGGCGCGCGTCCATGTCACCGACATGCTGGCGCCCGTGCTGCAAACCGTGCGCGCGCCCGTGGCAGGCTTCGACCGCTGGATGGGCTCGGTCACCGAGATTTTCTCGGTCTATCAGCAGAACCTGAAACTGAAGGAAGAAAATGCCCGCCTGCGCCAGTGGCGCAACGTGGCCATCGTGCTGCAGGGCCGGGTCGGGCGGTACCAGACCCTTTTGCACGCCGTGCCAGATCCCCAGATGAATGCCGTGCTGGCGCGGGTGATCGGCCGGGCCAACCGTCCCTTCCTGCAGACCATGATCCTGGATGCCGGGCGCGAGCACCATGCCCTGCCGGGCCAGGCGGTGGTGGATGCCCGCGGCATGATCGGGCGCATCTATCTCACCGGCAGCCGCACCAGCTGGGTGATCCTGCTGACCGATCTCAACAGCCGCATCCCCGTCACCATCTCCGCCTCGGCGGGCAACAGCGGCAACATCCAGGCGATGATGACGGGCGACAACAGCGCCTATCCCACCCTCGACATGGTGTCCCACACGGTCACGCTCCATGACGGCGACCAGGTCACCAGTTCCGGCGATGGCGGCTTGCTGCCGTCCGGCCTGCCCATCGGCACGGTGGTCAGCGATGGCAGCGGCGGCTGGCGCGTGGCGCTGCTGGCCGATCCCGGCGCCAGCCAGGATGTCGAGATCCTGAACTTCTCCAAGCCGCCGGAAATCCCGCCCGCCACCGCGCAGCTGCCGGTGGAGGCCGCCGGCCTGAAGCCGCAAGTCCTGCAGCCGCCGCCCGCGCCGGCCCCGATCGCCGCGCCGGTCACGCCCAAGCCCAAGCCCGTCGTGACGCCGGCCGAACCGGCCGAGCCCGAAGTCATGGAGCGCTGACGTGGCCAGCCTGGAACGCGCCAGTTCAGCCCCCCGTTTTCGTTTCCTGGTCGCGCTGGTGCCGCTGCTGTTCGGCCTGACCTGCGTCTTTATCGCCAACATTCCCATTTCCATCCTGGGCGGACTGGTGCCCTCGCCGCTGCTGGCACTGGTGCCGGTCTATTTCTGGTGTTTGGTGCGGCCCGACCTGATGACCCCGGCCGCGGCCCTGGCCATCGGCTTTTCCGAGGACGTGATGTCGGGCGGCCCGCCGGGCGTCTGGACCCTGTCCTTCGTGCTGACCTATGCCCTGGTGGCGCGCCAGCGCGACAGCTTTGCCGGCCTGTCGGGCCTGGTGGCCGTGGTGGGCTTTGCCGCGGCCAGCGCCTTTGCCTGTGCCGTGGCCTGGATGACGGTGGCGTTCCTGGCGTTCCTCACGCCGGGCGTTCACCTGCCGCCGCTGGCCCCCATCATCGGCGAGCTGGCGATGACGGTGCTGTTCTATGCCCCCACCGCCTTGGTGGCGGGCTGGCTGCATCATAGACTGGTCGGCGCATCACGAGGCGACATCTGATGCCGCTGTTCGATAAGAAGGACAAAAGCCGCTACGCCACCTTCACCCGCCGCTCGGTGGGCATGGGCGCGGGCATGACGGCGGTGTTCGCGGTGCTGGCGGGCCGGCTCTACCAGCTGCAGATCCGCGACGGCGACCAGTATATGGTCGAAGCCGAAGACAACCGCGTCTCCGAACGCCTGATCGCGCCGCCGCGCGGACGCGTCATGGACCGTTTCGGTGTCGAGTTGGCCAACAGCCGGCGCAATTATCGCGTGCTGCTGGTCAGCGAACAGGCCACCGAAGGCGTGGCCCAGGCGCTGGACACGATCGGCAAGGTGATCGTGCTGAGCGACCAGCAGAAGAAGAAGGTCCAGCACGACATCGCCATGAACAAGAAGTTCGTGCCGGTGCCGGTGGCCGAGAACCTGACCTGGGAAGAATTTTCCCGCGTCAACCTGCATCTGCCCTATCTGCCGGGCGTGCAGTGCGATGTGGGCGAAACCCGCGACTATCCGTTCGGCAAGGAGCTGGTGCATATCCTGGGCTATGTCGCTTCGGTGTCGCCGCAGGAAATCGACAAGGATGCCGATCCCCTGATGAGCCTGCCGGGCATGCGCATCGGCAAGCGCGGCATTGAAAAGCAGTTCGACAAGCAGATCCGCGGCAGCGCCGGCGCCTCCCGCGTCGAGGTCAACGCCTATGGCCGCATCATCCGCGAGCTGGGCAAGGATCCCGGTGAGCCGGGCGAAGACATTTACCTGACCATTGACCGCGAGGTGCAGGCGCTGGCCGACCAGAGGCTGGGCGATGAAAGCGCCGCCATGGTGGTGATGGATGTCAACAATGGCGATGTCATCGCGCTTTCGTCCACGCCGGGTTTTGACCCCAACTGGTTCAATGTCGGACTGACCAACAACCAGTGGCACGACCTCACCACCTCGGACCACAAGCCCCTGCTCAACAAGGTCACCAGCGGCATCTATCCGCCCGGCTCCACCTTCAAGCCCGCCGTGGCGCTGGCCGCCATCGAGGCCGGCATCGCCACGCCCGATTACCGCGTCACCTGCAATGGCCGCATCACGGTCGGCAACCACACGTTCAACTGCTGGGCCTGGACGACCTATCATCACGGACATGGCTCGCTCGATGTCGAAGGCGCCATCAAGAATTCCTGCGACGTTTTCTTTTACGAAACCGCGCGCCGCGTCGGCATCGACAGGATCCATGACGCCGCGCGCAAGCTGGGCATGGGCGCGCCCACGGGCATCGAGCTGCCGGGCGAGCATTCCGGATTGATGCCGTCGAGCGCGTGGAAGCAGAAGACCTACAAGCAGGCCTGGCAGCAGGGCGATACGCTCAGCGTCGCCATCGGCCAGGGCTATGTGACCGCCACGCCGCTGCAGCTGGTGCAGCAGACCGCGCGCCTGGCCAGCGGCAAGGCGGTCAGCCCGCGCATCGTTCATTCGGTGGGCGGCAAGCTGATGCCGCGCCCCGACGCCCCCAAGCTGGATATCAGCGACGAGGCGCTGGCGCGGGTGCGCAGCGGCATGAACCGGGTGATGAACGAGGGCGGCGGCACGGCCTTCAACTGGCGCATCACCGAGCCGGGCTTCGAGATGGCGGGCAAGACCGGCACCGCCCAGGTCCGTGCCTATTCCCAGGAAGAGCATGCGCGCGGCATCACCAAGAACAGCGCCCTGGACTGGAAGCTGCGCGACCATGCCTTGTTTGTCGGCTATGCCCCGGTGAACGATCCCAAATACGCCGTTGTCAGCATCATCGAGCATGGCGCGGTGCAGGCCCATCCCCATGTCGCCTTTGCGCGCGACGTGATGCTGCTGTGCCAGCAGCGCGATCCCTCGCGGATGCCGGCCGCCTGGCCGGTGACCAATTCCGCCAGCGCTGCCCCGCCCCGGGTGCAGGGCGCCGTCCAACCCTTGCCGCCCCAGCCGGTGAAGGCAGGCGGCTGATGGCGCTTCGTCCCTATGCCGCCGCCAAGCGCACCCTGTCCTTCGCCGACAAGCTGCTGGAAGTGAATTGGGGGCTGGTGCTTCTGATTTGCATGATCGGCCTGGCCGGCATCGCCATGCTCTATTCGGTGGCGAACGCCCATTTCCAGCCCTGGGCCTTGCGCCAGATCGGCCATTTCACCCTGGGCCTGATCGTGATGCTGGCCGCATCGGTGATCGACATACGGGTGTGGATGTCGCTCGCCTATCCCGCTTACGGCTTTGCACTGCTGCTGCTGGTGGCGGTGGACGTGGTGGGCCATGTCGGCCTGGGCGCCCAGCGCTGGATCTCGCTGGGGCCGCTGGACCTGCAGCCTTCCGAACTGATGAAGATCGGACTGGTGCTGGCGCTGTCGCGCTTTTTGCACGGCAAGAGCATCGAGGAAGTCTCCAAGCCGGTCCCGCTGGCCATTGGCCTGGCCATGATCGGCATTCCCGCCATCTTCGTGGTGCTGCAACCCAACCTGGGCACCACCCTGATCATCCTGGCCGATGGCTGCTCGCTGCTGTTCCTGGCGGGGCTGAGCTGGTGGTGGATCGCGCCGACCCTGGGGGCGGTGGCGGCCGCCGTGCCGCTGGCCTGGCGTTTTGTGCTGCATGACTATCAGAAGGCGCGGGTCGAGACCTTCATCCATCCCGAAGCCGACGCGCTGGGCAAGGGCTGGAACATCACCCAGGCCAAGATCGCCATCGGGTCCGGCGGGGTGGCCGGCAAGGGCTTTACCCAGGGCACCCAGAGCCGGCTGAACTTCCTGCCCGAAAAGCAGACCGACTTCATCTGGACCAGCTTCTGCGAGGAGTTCGGCTTTGTCGGCGCCCTGGCGCTGCTGGTGCTGTTCGCGGTGGTGATCTTCTATGGCGTGCAGACCGCGATGAGCGCCCGCAGCCAGTTCGGCCGTCTTTTGGCCATGGGCATCATCCTGAACTTCTTCTTCTACATCATGATCAACGGGCTGATGGTGATGGGCCTGATCCCGGTGGTGGGCATTCCCATGCCGCTTCTGTCCTATGGCGGCAGCGCCATGCTGACGGTGATGTTCGGATTCGGCCTGCTGATGAGCGTGCACATCCACCGCCAGGTGGAGATTCCCCGGCACTCGGGCGGCATCATCTAGGCCGGTTTTGGGGCCGAAAACGGCCCAAAAATCCACCCACAGGGGTTCCCACACCTTTTCTGGACAGGGGGGTTATCCCTCTGCTATGAGGCCGCTCCCCGGAAGGAAAACCAAGCCTTTCGGACAGTGCTTGGGTGATTAGCTCAGTTGGTAGAGCAGCTGACTCTTAATCAGCTTGTCGTAGGTTCGATCCCTACATCACCCACCACTTTCCCCTCAATGACCGATCATGCGCATCGCCAGTGGCATCCAGCCGGGCCAGTGATAGATCGCGGACGTGATCGCCTGCACCGCCAGGATCCAGGGCAGGGCGATCCAATAGACCCGATGCACGCGGCCGCGCGTCAGGCGGTCATAGAGCATTGCCGCCGCGATCATGACATCGGGGCCCAGATAGGATTGGGCCGCAAATCCCAAAAAGCCGTCGCCCCAGTGAATGATGATCCAGGGGCCGATCCAGCGTCCGAACGCGGCCGGCAACAGCATGATCGTCGCCAGCAAGACCAGCCGTTTGTGCGCCGCCGAATCCTTGCGCCACAACAGCCCGGGAATGGCGAAGCTGGGGAACAGCACCATGTCCGTCAGCGGCACGATCATGAAGGCCAGCATCTCATTCTGTCCGGCTTCGAAGTGGGCCCGGCGGCTGACCAGGGCCGTCGCCACGCCCAGGACGACCATGACCGGCACCAGCACCACCGCGGCCAGGCCCAGCTTGCGGTGAATGGCGGTGCGCCGGATGCGGACCAGCCAGAACTGCGCCGTGAACAGGATCATCCACCCCGTGAAGATCACCGCATGGACATGCACGATCAGGGGCGGAAAGGGCGCCCGCCCCTTGAGCTGGCCATGAAGTTCGGGGCCGAACCCCATGACGATGGCGACCCAGGACAAGGCGGCAAAGGCCAGGAAAAAGGCGCGGTCATGCCTGTGATACGGCGCGAAGGGGGCGGGATTTTCAGCCATGCTTGCGGCTCCGGAGGCGCCAAAGCCGGTACGCAATCACAAGGGCGAGAAGCGCCAGAAGTCCGTCACTGATCTTGCTGCTGACATGCAACATGCCATGCGCCGAGGCGAAGAATATCCCCGCCCAGGCGAGAATGCATCCGGTTATCAAAATGGCATCGAAGCGGCCCGCCGACATGCAGCGACCCTAGTCGTGCGTTGCAGCCACTTCAATCGCCGCGTCTTCATCTAGCGGATAGACCGGGCGGCGCAGCCGCTTGTAGGGCAGGCGCGCAAGGTCCGATGTGCAGGGTCCCGCGGTGGACACGGTGAAGCTGGCCGCCGCGATGGGATCATAGGCGCGCCGGTGTCCCACCGCCGCCTTGATGCCGATCATGCTGAGCTTTTCCGGATCGATCCCCTGGCTGCGCCATTGGCCCAGATCCATCGGCGCCAGCCGCTTGCTGGTCAGCAGGATGGTGACCCCGCCATGGCGCACCACCGCGCTTTCGCCCATGCTGACCTTGGCTCCCAGCACCACCATCTGGCTTTGCCGGTCTTCCAGCTCGAAATGTCCGTCGCTGCGCGACACCAGTTCCACTTCCAGAGTGAGCGGTCCCAAGTCCAGCCGGCTGCCCTTGCCGCCGATGGGCAAGGTGATGCGCCCGCCGATGGGCACGGACTTCAGCGCCGCCACCGCGGCGGCATCGGCGATGATCACGGCCGAGCCTTCGACATCATATTTGACCAGCGCCCGCAGCACATCGGTGCAGTCGCCCGGCCCGCCGCCGCCGATATTGTCGGCCGGCTCGACCAGCAACACCGGTCCGTGGCCGCGCGGTACAAATGTGCGCACCACTTCGTCCAGATCATGTTCTTTCGGAATGCCTTCTGCGCGGTGCGCCCAGGCGATCTGTTCCAGTTCGCGCAGCGCCGCCTTGGCGTCTTCGTCATCGCCCTCGGTGATGATGCCGAAGGCCACGCCCGCGTCGCGGATATCGGAATAGGCATAGCCGCCCACCACATTCACCGCCAGCACGCCGGGAATGTCGCGCTCCATGCGGCGCGCGGCTTCCTCCAGCGCGTGCATGGCGCCGTCGCGGGTGCCGGTGCCGGTCGGCGGCCACACGATATTGGTCACCAGCACATGCTGGCGCGGGCGGATGCCGGTCTCCAGGCAGCGGGCCAGAAGCTCGGTGGCGCGCACGGCGCTTTCATAGGTGTCGTCATGCGGGCACAGCCGGTAGCAGACCAGCCCGTCGGACAGCGCGCCCATTTCCCGGGTCAGGGTGGCGTGCAGGTCATAGACCCCGAAGATGGGCAGCTTTTCGGCGCCGGGAATGGCGCGGATGCGTTTCAGCAATTCGCCGTCCACGTCTTCCAGTTCTGTGGTCACCATGGCGCCATGCAGCGACAGGAAGATGCCGTCCAGTTCGTGCGCGCGGGCCCTCAGCACCGGCTCCACATCCTGCCAGAACCGTTCGAACACCGCATGCTCGACCATGCCCGAGGCGCCGCACAGGTAATTGGCGGTGGGGATCACCTCCCAGCCCAGGCGTTTGGCGGTGGCCAGGAAGCCGTCCACTTGGCTGCCGTCGCCGATGCGGTCCAGCAGATCCTGGCCGCGATGGATCATGAAATCGCCCAGGGTGGTGCGGTCATCGGTGAAGCTGTGGGTCTCGTGGAAGATGCCCGCCAGCAGGATTTTGGTCACGTGCGTGCCTCTGTTATCTTTGGGCCAGAGGATCGCTGCGGGCACGATGAAAAACAACAAGAAGCTATGGGCGCTGGCCGCGGGCCTGCTGGCCGCCGCCATGCCCGCATTCGGCCAGGGCAAGGATTGGGCGCTGTATGGCGGCGAGGGCGGGCGGCGCTTTTCCAGCCTGGCGCAGATCACCCGCGCCAATGTCGGCAAGCTGGAACAGGCCTGGCGCTTCGACATGGCTGAGGCGGGCGATCCCCAGACCCATCCCCTGGCAGTGGGCGGGGTGGTTTATGCCTATACCCCCGGCCTGGACACGATCGCGCTGGACGGCGCGACGGGAAAACTGAAATGGCGTTTCCATTCCGGGGTGAAGGCGGGCGGGCCGCAGCGCGGTCTGGCCCTGTGGCGCAAGGGAAAGGAGCAGCGTCTGTTCGCGGCGGCCGGCAATTATCTGTATGCGCTGGACCCGGCCACCGGAAAGCCGCTGGCCGATTTCGGCGAGGATGGCCGCATCGATCTGCGTGCCGGACTGGACCGCGACGTGGACAAGATCAGCTTGGCGCTGACCGCGCCCGGCACCATCTGGCGCGACATGATCATCATGGGCTTCCGCACGGCCGAAAGCGCGCCGGCCGCGCCGGGCGACATCCGCGCCTTTGACGTGCATAGCGGCAAGCAGCGCTGGAGCTTCCACACCATCCCCCATCCCGGTGAGCCCGGTTATGAAAGCTGGCCGGCGGATCATTGGAAGACCGGCGGCGGCGCCAATGCCTGGCCCGGCATGGTGCTGGATGAGAAGCGCGGCATCGTCTTTGCGCCCACCGGTTCGGCGGTCAGTGATTTTTACGGCGCCGACCGCGCGGGCGACAATCTGTATGCCAACAGCCTTCTGGCGCTGGATGCCGGCACGGGAAAATTGCTGTGGCATTTCCAGGGCGTGCATCACGACATCGCCGACCGCGATTTTCCCTCGCCGCCGGTGCTGCTGACGGTCACGCACAATGGCAAGCGCATCGATGCGGTGGCCCAGGCCACCAAGCAGGGTTATCTTTTTGTACTGGACAGGATCACCGGCAAGCCGCTGTTTCCGGTAACCGAAATGCCTGTGCCGCAAAGCGCGCTGGAAAAGCTGTCGCCCACCCAGCCGGTGCCGTCCTTACCCGCACCTTATGCCCGCCAGCACCTCAGCGAAGGCCTGCTGACCAACCGTACACCGCAGGTGCATGCCTGGGCGGTGGAGCAGTTCCGCAGCTTTGCCAATGACGGCCCCTTTCCGCATATGCGGCTGGGCCAGCAGACATTGGCCTTTCCCGGTTTCGACGGTGGGGCGGAATGGGGCGGGCAGGCTGCCGCGAACGGCATCCTGTATCTCAATGCCAATGACGTGGCCTGGACCGGCGGCCTCGCCGACAGCGCCGCCGTCCATGGTTTGGGCGCGCGGCTGTACCAGGACAATTGCGCCGGCTGCCATGGCCCCGACCGCAAGGGCGCGCCGCCGGCGTTCCCGTCCCTGCTGGACAGCAAGCTGATCGACGGACAAATCGCGGATGTGATCCGCAGCGGACGCGGCCGCATGCCGGCCTTCAATTTTGCCGGCGAGAACATGGCGGCGCTGCTGAACTATGTCCGCGGTGGTGCGGAAAGGGAGTTGGCGGCACCCGCCACAGGCGCGTCCCCGGCCTATCGCTTCACCGGCTATCGAAAGTTCCTGGACCCCGATGGTTATCCGGCGGTGGTCCCGCCCTGGGGCACCTTGAGCGCCATCGATCTTAACAGCGGCACATATGTCTGGCGCATCCCCCTGGGCGAATATCCCGCGCTGGCCGACAAGAACACCGGTTCGGAGAATTATGGCGGTCCCATCCTGACGGCTGGCGGCGTGCTGTTC
>CANGRN010000023.1 GCA_947455695.1 Alphaproteobacteria bacterium | reverse complement strand
TCGGCGCCGGCTTCCGCGGCTTCCATCGCCAGGTGCCGGCTGTCGTGACAGGTGACGCCGACAATGCCGTTTGGCAGCGCCGCGCGCGCCTGGTCATACGAGGCGTCTTCCTGGCCGACGTGCACGCCGTCGCAGCCCAGCTCGGCGGCCAAGTCGGGGCGGTCATTGAGGATGAAGGCGCAACCGGCGGCCTGCACGATGGGACGCAGCGTCTCGGTGGCGCGGCGGATTTCGTCGTCGCTGACATCCTTCAGGCGCAGCTGGAAAGAGGCGACATCGCCGCCGCCAAGGGCTTCCTGCAGCGGGCCCAAGAAATTCGCCGCCGAGAGCTTCGGCGGCGAAATCAGGTAAAGGCGGCAATCAGACAATTGCGCCATCCTTCGACAGGCTCAGGATGGCGGGGGCGCTCAAGCGGCCTTCTTTTCGGCTGCCTGGGTCCACTTGCCCAGGGACGCGAGGCTGTTCATGGCGGCGCGGTGCGCGAAGGCGGCCTGACCGGCGGCGACATTTTCCGCCTTGCCCGACCAGGCGGCCTGCGGCGCGGCCTGCAGGGCGCGGCCATAGGAGAAGGTCAGCGCCCAGGGCAGGTTGCCGATGGCGTTCATGGCCGACAGATGCGCGGTGGCTTCCTCGTCCGACTGGCCGCCCGACAGGAAGGCGATGCCCGGCACCGCGCCAGGCACGCAGCGCTTGAGAATCTTGATGGTGCGCTCGGCGACTTCCTCGACACTGTTCTGCTTGGGACACTTCTTGCCCGGCACGATCATGTTCGGCTTCAGGATCATGCCTTCCAGCTTCACATTGGCAAAATACAGCTCCTGGAAGACTTCCTTCAGGATCCATTCGGTGACGCCTTCGCAGGCCTCGATGGTGTGGGCGCCGTCCATCAGCAGTTCCGGCTCGACGATCGGAACGATGCCGTTTTCCTGCGCCAGCGCCGCATAGCGGGCCAGGGCATGGGCATTGGCATGAATGGCGTTGTGGCTGGGGGTGGGCATGCCGTTGCTGCCCGCGCCGATCTCGTACACGCCGCGCCACTTGGCAAAGCGCGCGCCCAGCTTGTGATATTCGACAAAGCGTTCGCGCAGGCCATCCAGGCCTTCGGTGATGGTATCGCCGTCCGCCGCGCCAGCCAGCGGCTTGGCGCCCTTGTCCACCTTGATGCCAGGAACGCTGCCGGCGGCTTCGATCAGCTTGACCAGCGGGGTGCCGTCCTTGGCCTTCTGGCGGATGGTCTCGTCGAACAGGATGACGCCGCCGATATGGTTCTTCATCGCCGTGTCGGTGCGGAACAGCATCTCGCGATAGTCGCGGCGATTGTCCTCATTGTTTTCCACGCCGATCTTGTCGAAGCGCTTCTGGATGGTGCCGGTGGATTCATCGGCCGCCAGGATGCCCTTGCCGGGCGCGACCATCTTGTTGGCGATCTTGTTCAGTTCATCCAGGTTCATCGTCACTCTCTATTTGCCAGTCAATGCATCTACGCCGGGCAGGCTCTTGCCCTCCAGCCATTCCAGGAATGCCCCGCCCGCGGTCGAGACATAGGTGAAGTCGTCTTCCACGCCGGCATGGGCCAGTGCCGCGACGGTATCGCCGCCGCCGGCCACGCTCAACAGTTGCCCCTTTTTTGTCGCATCGGCCACGGCCCTTGCAGCGGCGACCGTGCCGGCATCGAAGGGATGGGTCTCGAAGGCGCCGAATGGGCCGTTCCATACCAGGGTGCGGGTCCCGGCGAGGCGGTTTTCAAAGGCCTTGATGGAGTCGGGGCCGACATCCAGCACCATCTCGTCTGCCGCAATGTCCGACACCGGGCAGGTGCGATGGGGGGCGCCGGCCTTGAATTCCTTCGCCACCACCACGTCGGTGGGCAGCAGAATGGCGGCGCCGGATTCATTGGCGGCATGGATGATCTTGCGCGCGGTTTCCATGTGATCGGCCTCGTACAGCGACTTGCCGACCTTCACGCCTTCGGCGGCCAGAAAGGTGTTGGCCATGGCGCCTCCGATCACCAGCGTCTCGACCCGCGCCACCAGATTTTCCAGAAGCGCGATCTTGGTGGAGACCTTGGCGCCGCCGACCACCGCCAGCAGCGGACGCTCGGGATTGCCCAGCGCCTTTTCCAGATGGCTCAGCTCGGCCTGCATGGAGCGGCCGGCCGCATTGGGCAGAAGATGCGCCACGCCTTCGGTGCTGGCATGGGCGCGGTGCGCGGCACTGAAGGCGTCGTTGACGAAGATGTCGCCCAGCGCGGCCAGTTCCTTGGCCATGCCTGCGTCATTGTCTTCCTCGCCCTTGTGGAAGCGGGTGTTTTCCAGCAACAGCACATCGCCGTCCTTCAGCGCGGCGACGGCGGCTTCAGCTTTCGGTCCGATGCAATCGTCCGCGAAGGCGACCTTGCGGCCCACCGCGTCGGACAAGGGCTGTACCAGCACCTTCAACGACATGGACGGCACGACCTTGCCCTTGGGCCGGTCAAAGTGGCTGAGCACAATAACGCGCGCGCCCTTGTCGGCCAGTTCCCGGATCGTGGGCGCCTGACGCGCGATGCGGGTGGCGTCGGTGACGACGCCGTCCGCAACCGGCACGTTCAGGTCGGCGCGCACCAGCACGCGCTTGCCCTTGACGTCCAGGTCTTCGAGCGTGCGAAACGGCATCAGATCAGCTTGCCCATCGCCACGGCGGTGTCGGCCATGCGGTTGGAGAAGCCCCATTCATTGTCGTACCAGGTCATGATCGACACGAAATTGCCGTCCATCACCTTGGTCTGGTCCAGCGCGAAGCTGGACGAGGCCGGGTTGTGGTTGAAATCCACCGACACCAGCTTGTCGTGCACCACGTCCAGAATGCCCTTCAGCGGGCCCAGCGCGGCGCCCTTGATGGCGTCGTTGATTTCCTGGGCGCTGGTCGTCTTCTTGGCGATGAACTTCAAATCCACCAGCGAGACATTGGGCGTCGGCACGCGCACCGACACGCCGTCCAGCTTGCCCTTCAGTTCGGGAAGCACCAGGCCGACGGCCTTGGCGGCGCCGGTGGAGGTGGGGATCATCGACAGCGCCGCGGCGCGGGCGCGGTACAGGTCCTTGTGCATCTGGTCCAGCGACGGCTGGTCGTTGGTGTAGCTGTGGATGGTGGTCATCATGCCGCGCTCGATGCCGACGGCATCGTTCAGCACCTTGGCCACCGGCACCAGGCAGTTGGTGGTGCAGCTGGCGTTGGACACGATCAGCATGTCCTTGGTCAGCTTGTCATGGTTGACGCCATAAACCACGGTGAGGTCGGCATTTTCGCCGGGCGCGGAAATCAGCACCCGCTTGGCGCCGGCTTGCAGGTGCAGCGCGGCCTTGTCGCGCGCCGTGAAAATGCCGGTGCATTCCAGCGCGATGTCCACGTCCAATTCCTTGTGCGGAAGCTCGGCCGGGTTCTTGATCGCGGTCACCTTCATCTTGTGGCCGGCGGCGATCATGAACTCGCCGTCCACGCTCACCTGGGCGGGGAAGCGGCCATGCACGCTGTCATAGCGCAACAGATGGGCGTTGGTTTCGATGGGGCCCAGATCATTGACGGCCACGACTTCGATATCGCGGCGGCCCGATTCCACGATGGCCCGCAGGACCAGGCGGCCGATGCGGCCAAAGCCGTTGATTGCAACACGCAAAGCCATGTCGTTCTCCTGAATTACTTGAGCAGTTTCTTCGCCGCGGCGACCGCGGCGTCGGCGGTAATGCCGAATTTGGCGTAAACATCCTTGTAGGGGCCGGATGCGCCGAAGCTTTTCATGCCGATGAAGGCGCCGCCGTCACCCAGCAGGTCCGAACCGATGTAACGGTCCCAGCCTTCGCGCGCGCCGGCCTCGATGGCGACCTTGACGGTGCCGGGGCCCAGGACCTCGCGGCGATAGCCTTCGCTCTGTTCCTCGAACAGTTTCCAGCACGGCATCGACACGACGCGCGATGGGATGCCTTCGGCGGCCAGCTTGGCACGGGCTTCTACCGCCAGGCTGACTTCGGTGCCGGTGGCCAGGAAGGTGACCTTGGCATCGGCATCGCCGATCAGTTCATAGGCGCCCTTGGCCGACAGGTTTTCGCTGGTGTGATAGTCGCGCACCGTCGGCACATCCTGGCGCGAGAAGGCGATCAGGCTGGGGCGCTTGTCGTTCTTCAGCGCCAGGTCCCAGCATTCGGCGGTTTCCACACCGTCGGCGGGACGCATGACCAAAAGGTCCGGAATGGCGCGCAGCGCTGCCAGGTGCTCGACCGGCTGGTGGGTGGGACCGTCTTCACCCACGCCGATGGAGTCATGGGTCATCACGAACACCACGCGGATGCCCATCAGGGCGGCGAGGCGGATGGAGGGACGGCAATAGTCGCTGAACACCATGAAGGTGCCGCCATACGGGATGACGCCGCCATGCAGCGCCATGCCGTTCATCGCCGCGCACATGCCATGTTCGCGAATGCCGTAATGGATATAGCGGCCGTTGAAGTCGCCGGGCTTTACTTCCACCAGGCCTTTGCTTCGGGTGTTGTTGGACGGCGTCAGGTCGGCGCTGCCGCCGATGGTGTTCTGCAATTCGCCATTGATCACCTCCAGCGCCTTTTCCGACATCTTGCGGGTGCCGGCGGCGGGCTTCTCGGCCGACAACTTGGCCTTCAGGTCGATCAGCGCTTCGGACAGCGAGGCCGGGATCACATCGTTGATCGTGTCGTCGAATTCCCGGGCGTGCTTGCTGGCGGCCTTGCGCGCCGTCCAGGCGTCGAAGTCTTTTGCGCCGGTCTGGCCGATGGCGCGCCACTGGTTCAGCACATCGTCGGGCACGATGAAGGGTTCGAATTCCCAGCCCAGTTCCTTGCGCGCGGCGGCGACCACTTCGGCGCCCGGCGCATCGCTGTGCGCCTTCTGGGTGCCCTGGCGACCGGTGAGGCCGAAACCGATGATGGTGCGGCAGGCGATCATCACCGGCTTGTCGGCGGACTGCGCCTTCTCCAGTGCGCGGAAAATGTCGGCGGCGTCATGGCCGTCGCAGGAGTCCACGATCCAGCCTTCGGACTTGAAGCGCTCCATCTGGTCGGTGCAGGACGAAAGCGACAGCGCGCCGTCGATGGTGATGTTGTTGTTGTCCCACAGCACGATCAGGTTGGAGAGCTTGAGGTTGCCGGCAAGGCCGATGGCCTCATGGCTGATGCCTTCCATCAGGTCGCCGTCGCTGGCGATGACATAGGTCTTGTGGTTGACCAGTTCGCCGCCGAAGCGGGCATTCAGGATGCGCTCGGCCAGCGCCATGCCCACGGCATTGGCGATGCCCTGGCCCAAGGGACCGGTGGTGGTCTCGATGCCGGGCAGGTGGCCATATTCGGGATGGCCTGCGGTGGGGCTGCCGACTTTGCGGAAATGCTTGAGGTCCTCGATCGTGACCTTGGGATAGCCGGTCAGCCACAGCAGGGAATAGAGCAGCATCGAGCCATGGCCGGCCGACAGCACAAACCGGTCGCGGTCGGGCCAGGCGGGCTGGGCGGCATCGAATTTCAGGAAGCGCTGGAAGAGAACGGTGGCGACATCGGCCATGCCCAAAGGCAGGCCGGGATGGCCCGACTTGGCGGTTTCCACCCCATCCATGGAAAGGGCCCGGATGGCGTTGGCGAGGCGGCGGGTATGGGCCTGATCGGGCAGGGTCATTTCACGGTTCCCGGCGTGGGTGGTGGGTGGCTTTAGCGAGGGGGCGGCGCCCCCGTCAATGGCCGAGGGCATGCCCTTAACGCGTATCGGTTGACCCAATTTCCAATGAGGGCCTAAGGTCTTGGGGCAATTTGAGAATGAGGCAGGCATGAGCCGGTTGGATTTGGCCGCCGAACGTTTCCAGGCCGCCCTTGAAAGCCTCGAAAATGCGGCCGGATCGGTGGGCGAAAGCCTGGACACGGCCGCCAAGCTGCCCGAGCGGGTGGCGGAACTCGAAGCCGAGCGCGAACAGCTGCTGGCCAGGATCGCGGAACTCGAAGACGAAATCGGTGCGCTGTCCGGCCTGACCGAGGAAGTCGAAGGCCGCCTGGATGGCGCCATCGGCGAAATCCGCGCCGCCCTGGCCCGCTAGGAGAAACCCCATGCCGCTGGTCAATGTCATGGTCAACAGCCGCGCCTACACCATCGCCTGCGATGAGGGCGAAGAAGAACATCTCAAGGAACTTGCCGCCCATGTCGATGCTAAGGCGCGCGAAGTGCTGGGTTCCGTCGGTCAGGTGGGTGATGCCAGGCTGCTTCTGATGGCGGCGCTGCTGATCGCCGATGAACATCACGACATGTCCGGCAAGGTCGGCGCCGGCGCCGAAAGCGAGAAGCAAAGCCTGCATTTGCGCGCCGAAGCCGCCGAAAGCGCCACCGCCGATATGCTGGAAAGCGCCGCCAAGCGGCTCGAGGACATTGCAGCGCGCCTTGCGCACGCCTAAGTTAGTGGCGGACGGTCACTGTCTCGCGCGTCAGGTTGCGATGCCCAGGGGCCTTAATTGTACTCATCGGGAGTTGTCCCTGCCTGGGATCGTGGTCCCGGGCACACGACGCCCACCTGCACTTGCAGGCCCATGAGATCCGATACCAACGGCAAGTACGGTACCGTCCGCTTTGTTTTCCAATAAACCAGATCTGAGACGGGTGGCGCGGGCGCGGCGCATGGCGCTGGCGCACGCGGGTTTCGCGTTGGCCATCACGCCTTATGCCGAAGATCTTGGTTTGAAACCCGGCACCATCGTGGGCGGCTATCACGCCCATCACGACGAGGCCGATCCCGCGCTGCTGCTGGCGCGGCTGGTGGAGATGGGCTGCGCAATCGCCTTTCCCCGCGTCATCAAGGACCAGCCGCTGGAATTTCATCATGTGCCTGATGGGGACGTGTTGGAGCCGGGTTCTTTCGGCATTCCCGAACCGCTGGCGCACTGGCCGCGCGCGGTGCCGGATGTGCTGCTGGTGCCGCTGCTGGCCTTTGATGCCCAGGGCCACCGGCTGGGCTATGGCGGCGGTTTCTACGACCGCACCCTGGCCGCCTTGAAGGTGCCCGCTATCGGCATCGCCTATGCCGGGCAGGAGACGGATTCGATTCCCCATGAGGCCCATGATAGGACCCTCGACATGGTCCTAACCGAGCAGGGTATCAGGCGTTTTCGATGAACATTCTTTTCCTGGGCGACATTATCGGCAAGCCTGGGCGCGACGCGCTGTATGCCGAGTTGCCGCGCCTGCGCCAGTCCCTCAAGCTCGATCTGGTGATCGCCAACGGCGAGAATGCGGCCGGCGGCTTCGGCATCACCCGCGCCATCGCCGAGGAATTCTTCGGCATCGGCGTGGACGTGATTTCCACCGGCAATCACTGGGCCGACCAGAAAGAGATATTCACCTATATCGACACCGAGGACCGCATCCTGCGGCCGGCCAATTATCCCAAGGGCACGCCGGGACGTGGCGCCAACCTGTATCAGACACCGGCCGGCAGCGTGCTGGTGATCAATGCCATGGGCCGAGTGTTCATGGATGCGCTGGACGATCCCTTTGCCGCGGTGGACCGCGAGCTGAACGCCTGTCCGCTGGGCGAAGGCGCCGACGCCATCGTCGTGGACATGCATTGCGAGGCGACATCCGAGAAGATGGCGATGGGCCATTTCTGCGACAGCCGCGCCAGCTTTGTTGTCGGTACGCATCAGCATGTGCCCACCGCCGATGCGCAGATCTTGCCCGGCGGCACCGCCTACCAGACCGACGCCGGCGCCTGCGCCGATTACGACTCGGTGATCGGCATGGACAAGGCCGAGCCGCTGCAGCGTTTCACCCGCAAGCTATCGTCCCAGCGTTTCACTCCCGCCACCGGTCCCGCCACCCTGTGCGGCGTGTTCGTGACGACGGGCGCCAAGGGACTTGCGACGCGCATTGAACCGGTGCGCGTGGGCGGGCGGCTGAAACAGACGTTGCCGGAGCTTTAGGCGCGGTTGAAAAATCGCACCGGGATGCCGATGTCCCGGTTGCAGCTTTTGCGGTGCCCCGATGTTGCCAGCCTTATTTATCTCGCATGGGGCTCCCACACTGCCGTTTGACGACGTCCCGGCGCGTGATTTCCTGCGCGGCCTGGGACAGAAGCTCGGCAAGCCGCGCGCCATCGTGGTCGCTTCGGCACACTGGGATACCGCTACGCCACAGGCCAATGCGGTGCCGGTCAACGATACGATCCATGATTTTGGCGGCTTCCCGCGGGCGCTTTACGACATCCGCTATCCGGCGCCGGGCGACGCGCTGCTGGCGCGGGAGATCACCGCCCTGACCGGTGGTAGGGTGGACACCGTGCGCGGTCTGGATCACGGCGCCTGGGTGCCGCTGATGCTGATGTATCCCAAGGCCGATGTGCCGGTGGTGCAGCTTTCTGTGCAGAGCCACAAGGGCGCGGGCCATCACATCGCGCTGGGTCGCGGCCTTGCAAAGTTGCGCGACGACAATGTGCTGGTGATGGGATCGGGCGGCTTCGTCCACAATCTGCGCCGCATTGCGCCGCCGGGCGCGCCTGAGCCGGACTGGAGCCACGAATTCTCGGACTGGATGCACGAAAAACTGATGGCGGGTGACGAGACGGCGCTACGTGATTATCGCGTTCAGGCGCCGAATGCGGTTCAGGCGCAGCCGACCGAGGAGCATTTCATGCCGCTGTTCGTGGCGCTGGGCGCGGGCGGCAAGGCCGAACGCCTTCACAGCAGCGCCACCTTCGGGTCGCTGCGCATGGATGCCTACAGCTTCGCCTAGTTTCGCCGCACGCCGATATTGGGTACGGGACGCTTGGGTTCCTGAAGTCTTTTTGCTTTGTCTTCGGTGATCTTCTGCCAGGCCTGCTCCCGCCGGTGGTTCTCGGCCATGGCCTGGTGCATGACACAGAAGCCGACCGGTGGCCCATCGCTGGGCGGGCAAATCGGCGGCACATAGTGATCCTCTGCATACTGCTCCTGCCAAAGCGCTTCGTCCTTGGCGTGTGACCTGGGCGGCGCAAGCAGATCATTGTCGTTTCTTTTCGCCATACCTTCGCCGGGCTTGGGGCAATGCGCGCGTTCGTCCGGCGTGAGCTCGGCATAATGCTCCGGCGCGCAGCCGAACAGCGAACGGCCGAAGCCGGCGATGCCGCCGGGCGGCGCCAGCGGTGCGATCATGACGGGCGGGGCAGAGGGTGGCGGTGGCACGATGGGCTGCGCCGTGCTGAGGGTGCTGGGCGGCCGTGCATCAATGGTGGTCGGCTTGGGCGGCGCAATCGGTGGCAACAGCAGAAGCGTTTCACGCTCGATCTCCGGCCGCACCAGCCGCGAGGGTGTCAGCAGCACCAGCAGCAGGAATGTGGTTTGCACCAGCAGTGCCAGCATCGCGCCACTCGCGCGGTGGCGCCAGGTTGCGCGTGGCATTGGACGCTGTGTCTGCCTGTCCAGCAATGCCAAAGCTCGCGCTTACCTCGCGTTCAGAATATAGCGGCCGCGCGCGTTAGGAAGCGTCTTTATCGCGGAACATAGGCCGCCCCGCCGGCCTGCTGGCGAGCCAAGTCCTTGTCAAAGGCTGCTTCTGCCTTTTGCACCATGTCCGGCAATTCCTTCGCGTCGATGAAGGGATTGGGCGCCCCGGGTTTCACCTTGGCCAGCTTCTCGGCCATGTGGAACTGGACGCCATGCGGCGCCAGGAAAATATCGGCATCCATCTTCTTCAGCCGCGCGAAGCTGGCGCGATAGTCGGACAGGATGGCGGGATAGGCCAGCTTGCCGGCGATGGGGTTGCCCGCCACGCTGATGGAGCAGAAGAACATCACCTTGTGGGTGACGCCCGCCTCCACCAGCGGCATGGTCCAGGTGGTGCAGCCCTTGGTGTGGCCGGGCATGACGTTCGCCGTCAGGGTGACGCCGCCCAGGGTGAGCGTGTCACCGTCCTTCACCTTGCGGTCGGCCTTGATCGGCGTGGTGTCGATCTGGGATGAGGGGCCATAGGGAATATGGCCGCTTTCCAGGAAGGGCGCATCGCCCGTGCTGGCGACGAACTTGGCGCCGGTATCGGCCTTCAGTTTCGCCAGCCCGCCGGAATGATCGAAATGGGCGTGACTGTTGAGCAGGTATTTCACGTCCGACAGCTTGAAGCCCAGCGCCTGGATGTTCTTCTCGATGAAAGGCGCGCTCTCCGGCAAGCCGCCATCCGTCAGGATGCTGCCCTTGGGCGTCACGATCAGGAACGCGCTGACCCCCGCCATGCCGACATAATAGATGTTGCCGATCACATGGAACGGCTTTTGCGGCACGTTCCATTCGGCACGCTCCTTGACGAAGGGCAGT